>JBDSQP010000231.1:0-2875 GCA_039929755.1 Aeromicrobium sp.
GGTCGCCCTATTTAGGCTCGATGAGTCGGGACCGCTCAAGGTCCCAGGTCCCATTGTCCGAGATCGTCACAGACACCGAACTCGTTCCCAGCCCCAGTCCGCTCGGCTCATCGAGTGCGAGGTTGAACCGCTTGTTGGCATTGGGCATCGGATCGGCAAAGACTGTCAGCTCGATCGAGGCAGATTTGGCACCCCTCTTGACTGTGACCACCCGGTCGACCGGCAGGTAGTCCCGGCCGGCCTTCGCAGTCCCGTCAACGCTGTGAACCCGGAACCTGGCCGGCCGATAGGACGGCGCGTTCAATATGAACCTGACCGTGGCCGTCGACGATTCGGTAGCGCCTTCGTCGACCACGATCGGGTTGGCGCTGATTGTGGATTTCACCGGTGGCGCCTGAAGTGGAACCAGGCAATAGCCCTTTTTGCGGAGCCCCCTGATGATCGCAGGGATGGCCTTGATCGTCTTCGGCGAGTTGGCGACGGCGTCGTGCATCAGAATCACGTTGCTCTGATGAGCCCGCAATCCGCGAAGGGCCGACTTCGCGATCTTCTTTGCACTTCCGCCGCGCCAGTCGTTCGTATCGATCGTCCACATCTCCTGGGTCAGGTGCTGCCTGGAGATCAGCTTTTTGATCCGGGCGTCGGTTTCGCCGAAAGGAGGACGCATGAAGAGCGGAGTGACACCGGTCGCCTTGACGATCGCGTCCGACGTACGCGCCATCTGTCTCGTGACGTCTTTGCTGGACCGAAAGGTCAGTTCAGGGTGATCCCACGAATGATTTCGACCGCATGGCCATCGCGGATCATCTGCCTGGCCAGCTTCGGCAGCTTGCTCACGTGCTTCCCAGTGACAAAAAAGGTCGCCCGAGCGTCGTTGGCGCGGAGCACCTTGAGCAGCCGCGGTGTGTAGTTCTTGTGCGGTCCGTCGTCGAAGGTGAGCGATACCTGCCCTCTGCGGCAATTCGAGTCCGCGCTGATCATCGCGTCGGCAGGATTGGACGCCGCCAGAGACGCACAGACAAGCGCGGCGATGGGCAGGATTCGGCGAAACACCCGGCAATACTAGGCGTGATTCAGAGCAGGATCGTCGCAAACGTGGCGGTCTGAACGAACCCCACGCGGTCGTACGTGCGACGAGCGGCCAGATTGTGATCATTGACATACAGCGTGACCGACGGCGCGATGGTCGATCGGGCCATATTGACGACGGAAGCAAGGGCATTCGCGGCCATTCCCTGACCCCGCAGTTTGGGCGCGACGTAGACGCCCTGGATCTGACAACCCCGTGCGGTGGCGGCCCCGATCTCCGCCTTGAACAGCACCTCGCCATCCTCGATGATCGCGAACGACCAGCCCTGTGAAATCAGTTGGGCGATCCGGGCCCGATATCCCGTTTTGCTGGTGGCTTCGGGATCGAGGCCCACCTCTTCGGTGAACATCGCGACGCAGGCCGGGTAGAGCATCTCGAACTCGTCCATCACGACACGACGAACACGCTCGTCAGGTTCGATCAGGCTGTCCCTTTCCATCGTCATGAACGGTTGAGCGAGTCGCGGCGAGCGGGCCGGACCCCAATGCGGTTCGAGCACGTCCCAGAGACCGAGAACCGCCTCCTGTGGCCCGACGATCGAGGAACACGTCGTATGGGTTCGGAGCGCGTGTTCGGCGAAAGCCTCGATCGCCGCCGTCGAGGCTTCGACAGGTATCAGGTTGGAGGCCGCATGGCACGCAGACACGAGCGTGCCGCTTTCGAAGTAGCCCCAGATGCTGCCACCGATCCAGCGGGGAAGCATATGGGTCATCTCGACGCGATAGTCGACGAAGAGATTGATGAGCGGATCGACGGCAATCAGTTCCCGAAGTTGCGGGACATCCTCAGGACCGAGATTGCGGAGCATGGCGCGGTCAGCTGACGGAAACGACGGGTTCGCCGCCTGCTTCCATCTCTTCGGCCAGACGCATGGCTTCTTCGATCAGTGTCTCGACGATCATGTTTTCCGGCACAGTCTTGATGACCTCGCCCTTGACGAAGATTTGTCCCTTGCCGTTGCCCGAGGCCACACCCAGATCGGCTTCGCGGGCTTCGCCGGGGCCGTTGACGACGCAACCCATGACGGCGACGCGCAGCGGGACTTCCATACCTTCCAGGCCGGCCGTGACCTGCTCCGCGAGCGTATAGACGTCGACCTGCGCACGTCCGCACGACGGACATGACACGATTTCGAGCTTGCGCGGCCGCAGATTGAGCGATTGAAGGATCTGGATGCCGACCTTGACCTCTTCGACGGGGGGCGCCGACAGCGAGACGCGGATCGTGTCGCCGATGCCCTTGCTCAGAAGTGAGCCGAATGCAACCGAACTCTTGATCGTTCCCTGGAAAGCCGGACCGGCCTCGGTGACACCGAGGTGCAACGGCCAATCACCGCGTTCGGACAACATCTCGTAGGCCTGGACCATGATGACCGGGTCGTTGTGCTTGACCGAGATCTTGAAGTCGTGGAAGTCGTGTTCCTCGAACAGCGAGGCTTCCCACACGGCCGACTCGACGAGGGCCTCAGGCGTTGCCTTGCCGTACTTCTCAAAGATCCGTTTGTCGAGAGAACCCGCGTTGACGCCGATACGGATCGAAGTGCCGGCGTCCTTGGCGGCCCGGGCAATCGCCCCGACCTGATCGTCGAACTTGCGAATGTTGCCGGGGTTGACGCGCACCGCGGCACAGCCGGCATCGATCGCAGCGAAAACATATTTGGGCTGGAAGTGGATATCGGCGATGACCGGAATCTGCGAGTGCTGAGCAATTTCGGCAAGAGCATCGGCGTCATCCTGGCTGGGGCACGCCACTCGTACGATGTCGCAGCCGGCCGCGGTGAGCTCG
>JBDSQP010000232.1:0-7821 GCA_039929755.1 Aeromicrobium sp.
ATGCGACCGCGGCCGGTATGAGCGAAGACACCCATGTCACCTTCCACAAGTACTTTCCCCTCAAGGACGCAGCTGCCCTGGCCTACGCGCGCGATGCGGGCAGCTTCTACAAGTACGGCCCCGGGGTCACGGGCGAGAACCAGACCTACAAGGGCGCCGAAAAGCTGCGCACGGCTTTCTTTGATGCCCTCGATGAGCGGATCAACGGCGGCGACACTGCCGCCGTCTTCCGGATCGGCCACGGCGAAACGACTATGCCGTTCGCTGCGCTGCTGCAGTTGCCGGGCAGTGAAAAGCAGGCCGACCCCGGCGTTCCCTATACGTACGCCGACAATCCGTGGCGTGGCGCAAACATCGGTCAAATGGCCGGCAACGTCGAATGGGTGGCCTACCGCGACGGCCAGAAGAACGTACTGGTGACGATGCGCTACAACGAAAAGCCCGCCCTGTTCCGCGCCGAATGCAAACCTGTCTCGGCGGGCAGCTACTTCTATACGCCGACCGAACTCGAGCGGTGCCTACCTTCGTCCTAGGAGTGTCATGGGAAGAGTGATTGTCACGGAGTTTGTGTCCGTCGATGGAGTCATGGAGGCGCCCGGCGGTGAGCCCGGCTACCGACATACAGGTTGGACGATTGGCTACCCGTTCACACCCGAACAGGGAACGTTCAAACTCAACGAGGTCTTCGAGGCCGACGCCCACCTGCTCGGCAGAAAGACATATGAATCCTTCGCCGGCGCGTGGCCCGATCGCGATGACCCCGAAGGCTTCGCGGCGCGGATGAACTCGATGCCCAAATACGTGGTGTCGACGACTCTCAAGCAGCTCGACTGGACCAACTCACACCTGATCAGCGGCAACGTGCCCGATGAGATCGTCCGGCTCAAAGAAGAGGTGGGTGATCTTCTGGTCGCCGGCAGCCGAAGCCTCGTTCACACTCTCTATGAGCACGACCTCGTCGACGAATACCGACTCATGGTGTTCCCCGTTGTCCTCGGCAGCGGCCGACGTGTCTTCCCAGACGATGCCGAGAACAAGCGGCCGCTCGAACTCGTCGCCACCCAATCGTTTTCGAATGGCGTCGCGGTTCAGACCTTTCGCCGAGGCTGAGGCCAGATCAGGTGGGGTCTGGCATGACGAAACCCGGTGGCGTTGCCCCGTGCCTGGCCTCATACCAACGGAGGTAGGCCCGAACCGCTGTTGGCAGGGTCATGAAGATCCGGTCGGTCGCCGGCAATTCGAACCCTGCGGCAACCAGATCGCTCTGCGTTTCGTACTTCACTCGCGCCAACGCGAACTCGATGCCACGGTCGGTAAGGATCTCCCGCAAACGTTCGAGGGCATCTATTGAGGTGAGGTCGACATCGACATTGGCTTCGGCGTTGAGCAGGAACCATTCGGGCTTCGTCTCGGCATCGTCGACAGCTTCGAGCGCACGCTCTACGAAGTCCTGGGCGTTGGCAAAGAACAGGGGAGAGTCGTATCGATAGACCACCAGGCCGGGCACCTGGCGGGCATGCGGATAGTCGTCGACGTCGTGCATACCGGGGACGCCGGGCACATAGCCCAGGACACCGTCGTGCGGACGGGCGACGCGGCGCAGGAGGTCAAGGATGGAAAGGCCGATCGCGACGCCGATGCCGATAAGCACACCGAACAACAACACCCCGACTGTCGTGGAGAGCGCGATGGCGAGCTCGGTCCGACGGAAGCGGGCGATGCGTCGAAGTTCGGTGAGGTCGATCAGCTTGAGGGCGGCGTAGACCACGACAGCGCCGAGCGCGGCATTGGGGAATGCCGACAGGACGGGTTCTAAGAACAACATCGTCGCGACGATCGAAAGCAGAGCAACGAGAGAGTAGACCTGCGATTTGTTGCCCATCGATACACCGATGACCGTACGGCTTCCGCTGCTGCTCACAGGGAAGCCGTGCAGGAGTCCGGTGCCGATATTGGCTGCCCCGAGGGCGAGGAATTCCTGGTTGCTGTCGATCTCTTCGCCGCGTTTCGCGAAGGCACGGCCGGTCAGGATGTTGTCACTGTACGCAACGAGGGTCAGACCGATCGCCGGCAACAGCAGTGCCATGAAGTCATGCATGCTGACCTGCGGAACTGCTGGTGTCGGCAATTGGGCGGGTATGTGGCCGACGACCGTCAAACCGTGTGACTTCAGGGTGAAAATGGCGACGGCTCCGGCGCCGAGCAACATACCAAGCAGCGGAGCGGGCGAGTGCGGGAAGAACCGGCTGACGACGAGGAGGAAGACCAGGACGGCCGCGGCAAGGATGGCTGTCGCCGCGTTCGTCTCGCCCAATCGCGTGACAAAATCGGTGGTTTCGTGCAGCGGCGAGCCATTGTCGATCGGAATTCCCGAGACCTTGCCCAACTGGCTCACGATCATCAGAACCGCGATCCCGACCATGTAGCCGATCAGAACTGGACGCGAAAACAGATCGGCCAGAAACCCGAGCGATCCGAGGTAGCCGAGTAGGCAGAAGCCGCCGACCATGAGGGCCAGCATCGCGGCGAGGGCGGCATACCGGGCGGGATCGCCGTCGGCAATTGCGCCAACCGCGACCGCTGTCATCAGTGCCGTCGTCGACTCGGGCCCGACCGAGAGTCGCCGCGATGAACCGAGCAGGGCATAGAGCGCGAGTGGCGCGAGCGTTGCCCAAAGGCCGGTTACCGGTGGAAGGCCGGCCACGACGGCGTACGCCATGACTTGAGGCACAAGATAGGCGGCGACGGTAATTCCGGCCAGGACATCGCCACGCAGCCACTGCCGTTCATAGTGCCGAAGGACAACGGCGCCGGGAAACAGTCGTGCGGGAAGGCTCGCCTGTCGACGTCCACGCTTCCGGGGCATATGCGGAATCTATCGCTTGGCGTGGCCGCCGGGTCAGTGCGGCGACTAGCCAGTCGAGCGTCGCAGTTTGACCAGGGTGGCCAATTCCGCGTCGGTGAGCTCGGTCAGGGCAGCTTCGCCGCCGTTGATGACCGCGTCCGCGAGTTGGCGCTTGGACGCAATGAGGTCGGCGATGTTTTCCTCGATCGTGCCTTCGCTCAACAACCGATGAACTTGCACCGGCTTGGTCTGCCCGATTCGGTAGGCGCGGTCGGTCGCCTGATCTTCGACGGCCGGGTTCCACCAACGGTCGAAGTGGATGACGTGGTCGGCGCGGGTGAGGTTGAGACCAACGCCCGCGGCCCGCAGGGAAAGGATGAACACTGGGGCTTCGCCGGCCTGGAACTTCGTCACCATCTCTTCACGCTTCGGAACCGTGGTCCCTCCGTGAAGGAAGAGGTGTTTGATGTGCTTCTCGGAGAGGTGACGCGCCAACAGGCGACCCATGACGACATATTGCGTGAACACGAGGATCGCGCCGTCCTCGGCGATGATCTCCTCGACGAGTTCATCGAACACGTTGAACTTGCCCGACCGGCCCGTGAGTTTGGACGTCGGCTGACGCAGGAACTGGGCCGGATGGTTGCAGATCTGCTTGCACTGGGTCAGCAGCTTGACGATCAATCCGCGTCGGCGGATTCCCTGTGCGGATTTGATCTGTTCGAGCGCTTCGCGCACAACGGCTTCATACAGTCCGACTTGTTCGCGCGAGAGGTGGACCTGGTGATCGGTCTCGGTCTTGGGCGGCAGCTCCGGCGCAATGCCCGGATCGGACTTACGTCGGCGAAGCACGAATGGCCTGATGAGTTGGGCGAGTTCGGTCGCCCGTCGGGTGTCGCGGCGTGCCTCGATCGGACGCGACCAGGACTTCCGAAATTCGTCGTGGGTTCCGAGCAATCCGGGAGTGGTCCAATCCAGGATTGACCAAAGTTCCGAAAGGTTGTTCTCGACCGGCGTACCTGTCATCGCGATGCATGCTTGTGCGGGAATCGTGCGCAACGCCTGCGCGGTTCTTGCACGGGGGTTCTTCACGTTTTGTGCCTCGTCGGCGACGACCAGTCCCCACGACGGGGTATGTGCGGCCAGACGTTCGGCATCGGCCCGCATAGTTCCGTATGTCGTCAGGACGAACCCCTCGGTCATGCCTTCGAGGCTGCGACCGGCACCGTGGAAGCGCCGCGTCGGAACACCCGGCGCGAAGCGGTGGATCTCCCGCTCCCAGTTGCCGAGCACTGAAGCCGGGCACACGACGAGGGTCGGACGTTGCGTGCCGGTCTTTGCGCCTTGGTGGAGGTGGAGAGCGATCAACATGATCGTCTTGCCCAGCCCCATGTCATCGGCAAGGCAGCCACCGAGCCCGAGTTCGGTCAGCTGGGCGAGCCAATGCAATCCCTGGAGCTGATAGTCGCGCAGGGTGCCGTCGAGGTTCGTAGGCTGCGTGGCCGGGGCGATGTCGCGGTCCTGGACGGCCAACTTCTTGCGAAGGTTGTCGAGCCATCCGACCGTGTCGACCTCGGTTTTGATGCCGTCGACGACGAGTGCCCCGGTGACGGCCGCGCGTAACGCATCCTTGGACGAAACGCTGCGGGTTCCGCGGTCGCGCAGGCGGGCGATTTCGCTGGGGTCGACGAACACCCACTTTTCCCGCAACTGGATCAGGCCATGTTGAGAGGCCGCGAGTTCGTCGAGCTCCTGAGCAGAGAGTACGTCGCCGCCGAGCGCGACGCTCCAGTCGAAGGCAAACATCTGGTCCGAGCCGAATGCCGCCGGTCGATCCGATCCGGGCGCTTCGATTCGGCGCAGAACCGGCCGAGAAACGAGTTCGCTTGACAGGTCTCGCGGCCAGTAGACCTCGAGACGGTTGGCTGCGAGGCGGGCACGTATGCGGCCCTCACCCAACAGCGCGACCTCGTCAGCGTTGAGCTGAACCTTGCCCGATGCGACGTCTTCTCGAAGCCGGGCGGCGGGAGGCCAGACCGATTCGACGGCGGAAAGCATACGCAGGCTGGCGCGTCTTCCGGCGCCGCTAAGTCGATGGTTCTCGTTGGCCCAGAGATCGGAGACGTCGACGGCGCCCCAGGGTCCTTCGGCTTCCTGAAGGCTCAACGTCGCGGTCGCCACGAGCTCTTTTGTCGCAGAACCGAATTCCAGTCGCAAAAAGAACTTGAAGACCGGTTCGGGTTTGCGGAACGTCTGGCGCTTCTCGGCCCATGCCGGCTCTTGGGGAGTGACCGCCGCCGCGGGCGCCTCAACGGCCAACGACTTGAGGAATGCGAAGACCTGGTCCTGGGCCTCCTTGGGCGGATAAGGCAGCGCCGCCGCCGCATTTTGGAGCTGGCTTACATCGGATTGATCGGGGGCGGCCAGACGGCCCTGGGTCATCAGGCGCAGCGCGATGAGGCAGGAGTTGGCCCAGGCGCGAGTGCTGGCATGGGCTTCGTGGTCGCGCGTCGCCTTGCTGAGCACAGCGAGGGCCTCGGTGGCCGTGAGGTGAACCTGGTCGCGACCGCGCGGCGAAAATACGAAGCGGGATTCGGCAGGTTCTTCGGCTCGCTGAAATTCGACCGGAAAGCGCACTAGATAACGCTGATCGGTGATTGTGGCCATCAGACCATCTTCCCTCATGGGGGCGCGGTTCCTGAAATCGGAGGTGGGCGGGTCTTGCTGATGGTCACAAATGACCATTTGTGACCGAAGTGCACCTCGACGTGGCGATGCCCTCCTACGGTGATGAACATGATGATCACTCAGCGCGTTTCCGTCGCCCTCATCGCGACCATTGCCTCGGTCGGACTGCTTTCGGCCTGTGAATCGACCTACTCGTTCAAGCAGTCCAAGGTCGAAAAGGTCATCGCGAGTGGCTATGAGGAACAGGACCCCGGATCAAAGGTGGCCTCGGTCGATTGCCCCAAGAAGATGGAAGGCAAGAAGGGCGCCAAGTGGGTATGCAAGATCGCCCTGGAGGACGGTTCGACCGGTGAGATCACTGTCGTCGCGGGCGACAACGGCGACATGCGCTGGGATGTCACAAAAGACACGACCAAGTAGCGCGATATCTCCAAAACCCCTCGTTCCCGCCCCGCGGCAGCCACACTCAGTCGGGGATCACATTCAGTCGGGTTCCCACTAGAGGGAGCAAAATCATGCGCACCAGACTCGGTCGCCTGGCGGCGGCTTTAGCCGTTGGATTCGCCCTATCGATGAGTATGACCGCGCCCGCTCATGCTTCGGCGAAGAAGTTCAAAGCCCATGGTGTCGGCAAGCCGGGCGCCAAGGACAAGAAGCTCTACGACGCCAACAAGGGCAGCGATCGCGACGGCGATGGGATTGCCTGCGAGAAGTTGTAGTGAGTCGCGAACTGCCGCATATATTCCGAGTTCGTGCGACGATCACCATCGCCGTCGGTGTCCTGGTGATTGCCGGCTGTGCCTCGACTACCGACTCAGCCGAACGCTCTCCGCAGGGCCCTGTGCCTGCGACTGTTCGAGAAACGCCCGCCTCGACTGTTCCATCGGCCACGGTGAGTACGCCACCTCCACATTCCGGCAAAGTCTCGGCGCTGGTCGCACTCGCGGCGCTGGCGGTCAAAGGTCGCGCGCCGAAGACGGGTTACGAGCGGTCGCTGTTCGGACAGAGTTGGCGGGACCTGGACCGAAACGGCTGCGATCAACGCAACGACGTCCTGCGACGTGACCTGACGAAATTCGTTCTCAAGGCAGGCACCCATGGTTGCCTCGTACTTTCCGGCACCCTCGAGTCGCCGTACACCGGGCAGATCATCCATTTCGTGCGCGGACAGGCAACGTCGAGAGATGTACAGATTGATCACATGGTCGCCTTGAGTGACGCATGGCAAAAGGGTGCGCAGCAATGGACGACGACAAAGCGCGAGGCCTTCGCCAACGACTTTCTCGAACTGCGTGCCGTTGACAGTCACTCGAACGAATCCAAAGGCGACAGCGACGCCGCGAGCTGGCTACCGCACAGACGCAGATTCTGGTGCGGCTATGTCGCACGGCAAATCGCGGTGAAACAAAAGTATGGCCTCTGGGTCACGACTGCCGAGCGTGACAGCATGGCGCGAGTTCTGAATGCCTGCCCGGATCAAGGCCTGCCGCGGACCTATGTCATCAAACTGGGCGGTGGTCCAGAGCAAACAGTCGCAGACGCTGAGTCGGTAACCAAGCCGGCCACGAGGCCAGCCCCGCTTGTCGGTGGTGGCGAGATCTACTTCAAGAACTGCACTGCCGTCCGTGACGCGGGTCGGGCACCGATCCGGAGGGGAGATCCGGGATATGCCCGACATCTCGATCGCGACGACGACGGGGTCGGCTGCGAATAGCTCAACCCCGATTGTGGTCCCCGGTAAGCCCGTCGATGAGTTCGCGCAGGATGTCGACGTGACCGGCGTGGCGCGCGGTCTCCTCGATCATGTGGACGCAGACCCATCGCAATGACACGGACTCGCCGTGCCACGACGTGCCGACGTCATTGAGGTCGAAATCCGCGATGACCGAGTCCGATGCCGCGCGGGAGCGCGCATAGAAGTCGAGGATGTCAGCGGTGGTTTCATCGGGCCCGATACGCAGGTCGGACTCGGGATCGTTCTCGTCAATCCCGTTCTGCTCGACCGGCCTGCCGAAGGTCTCGCAAAACCAGGTGAACTCTACATTCGCCAGATGCTTGATCAGTCCGAGGACGCTGCTTCCCGAGGGCACCATCGGACGCCGGAGATCCTCGTCGCTCAGCCCCTGGGCCTTCCACACGACAGCATCGCGATGGCGGTCCAAACTGACCTGGAGAATCTCTTTTTCGGTGCCGGTCAGTGGTCGCAACGTCGTCATTGGTCGAAACTAACAGCCGGCCCATGCTACTTTCCGGATATGGCAAACGTGACGATTGAAAACATCCCCGCT
>JBDSQP010000233.1:0-5423 GCA_039929755.1 Aeromicrobium sp.
AAGGCCCTTCGAGGCTGCCTGCCCAGCCTCTTGCCGTCTGTCGATTCGTTGGACCTACCGATCGTCGACCTACCGGAAGGGCGCTGGCTCAAGCTGCGGCGCCGCGGCCAGACCTGGCTCACCGACGTACCCGGGCCCACTCCGGACGCCCCGACGATCATTCTGCTCCACGCGGTCGGATGTACGGGACAGCTCACCTGGTTCCCCACGATCCCCGAGCTCGCGAAGCACTTTCGGGTCATCACGTTCGACCAGCGGTGGCACGGTCGCGGCATCATGTCCGAGAAGTTCCTGATCTCGGACTGCGCCGATGATGTCGGCGCCGTCATCGACGCGTTGGAGCTGGACCGACCAATCATTGCCGGTTACTCGATGGGATCCATCGTCGCGCAGCGAGTCTGGCGCCAAAGCCCCGATCTGATCGGCGGACTCGTCCTCGCGGCAAGCACGGCACACTTTCGTACGAATGGTCGCGAACGTGTGTTCCACGCCGGTATGGAAATCAGCATGGGACTCAGCTCGACTCTGTCACGCTCGGCGGCCATCAACCACGCGACCGCAGCGGCCATGGAGGCGATCGACGCCGACAGCTCTGACACCGCCTCCTGGGCGATGAAGCAGTTCCGCTCCACGAGTGCGTGGGCCGTCGGCCAGGCCGTGGCGTCCCTCGGCAGACACCACTCCTCCCCCTGGCTGACCATGGTTGACGTGCCCACCGCGATCGTCGTGACGACCAAGGATCACGTGATCCCGCCGGACCGTCAGCTCGAGCTGGCCGCGCTCATACCCAATGCAACGGTGCACGAGGCCGAGTGCGGGCACGCCGGATGCGTCCTCCAGTACAAGGAATTCGTACCGGTGTTCATCGAAGCCGCCCTAGACGTCGCCGACCGAGCACGCCAGCTTGCGAAGACTTAACTGCCGAGACTCAGCCTCCGAGACTCAGCCTCCAAGACTCAGCCTCCAAGAACGGCAGCCCGCATCGCCTTGAGCTCGATCGGGAACTGGTCAATCAGGTCCCACACCTGAGGCATAAGCTCACGGCATGCAATGGCACCTATGTGCATATGCCCGTTGTTGCTCATCACGGTGAGGTTCAGTCCGGCACCGTGGAAGACCGGTCCGAGCGGGTAGAGCGCGTCGATCAGGGCGCCCATGAAGTACAACGGGATCGGCGGCCCGGGAACGTTCGAGATGACGAGGTTGTGGATGACCGGCACCTTCTCGGCGAGCCGCAGGTCGGACGTCATGCGGACCGCAAGGCCAAATGTTCGCGGGGCTGCGAACTCCGCCCACTCCTGGAGAGTGTCTGCCGGCACAGCTTTGTGATGGTCCTTGGCATGCGCGTTCGCCACAGCCATCGCGGTGATTCGTTCGAGCGGATCTTCGACGTCGGTGCCGAGGCGACAGAACATCGACGACACCTTGTTGCGTCCGCCAGTCCTTTTGGACTCGCTGCGGACCGAGACGGGAACGCTTGCGAGTAGCGACGTCTCCGGCAGCTCGCCACGATCCTGGAGATAGCGACGAAGCGCGCCTCCACTCAGCGCGAGCACCACATCGTTGACGGTCGCCCCAGGGATCGCATGCTTGATTTCCTTGATTTCATCCAACGAAATGTCGGTGAAGGCGATGGCTCGATGACCGGTGATCGTCCCGTTGAACGACGTACGAGGGGCGGTCAACGGTGCCGCCATCGCCGTGCCCTTCCTCGCACGGCTGACGGTCTCGACAAGAGTTCGCGTCGTCGGCGCGACCAGCTTGGCCAGTTGCCACGGTTTGGCCGCTGTCGCCATCACTCCGCGGCCAATCAGTTCGAAGTCGGAGGGGACCCGTTGATGATCGTTGGCGCCCTCCTCGCTGAAGTCCAGAGGTGGCTCGTCGGGTTCCAGGCTGCACAGGTACGAAATCATGTTCGAACCGGAGACCCCGTCGACTGAGGCGTGGTGCATCTTCGAAAACACCGCGATTTTGCCGTTGGCCAGGCCCTCGATCACGTGCATTTCCCACAGCGGGCGCGAGCGATCGAGTGGTATTCCGGCGAGGTGCCCTGCAACCTCCGACAGCTCTTGCTCGCCGCCGGGCGACGGCACGGCAAGGCGGTGGACGTGACGATCGATGTCGAACTCCTCGTCGGTCACCCACACGGGAAAGTCGAAGCCGCCGGGGACGAACTTGAGCTTGCGGTTGAACATTGCGACGCCCGAGACTCGCCGGGACAATTCTTGCTTGAATTCGCCGAAGTCATAGCCGCCGGGAATCGTCGCCGGGTCAACGACGATCAGTCCACAGACATGCATCAACTGCGCGCCGCTCTCCAAATACAGGAAGCTGGCATCGAGCCCACTGAGTCTGTCCATGGCCGGTATCCTAGCGTCCCTAGAACAAGTTCTACCGCTCTTGGTATCCAACACAATGAGGAGCACATATGTCCGCGGCGTTTTCCCGTCGCCAGCTCACGCTTGCCGCGCTGGCCCTCAATGCCGTCCGACCGTTGCCGGGACGCTGGGCCGGGATCCCCGCGTTCGCATTCGGCTGGCCGGTCAGCGAGTTGGCCCCACAACTGCTCGGTGCGACCCTCCTGGACACGGCTGCCGAGCTCACGGTTCGGCGTCGCAAGTCCGCGCCCTCGTCCACCGGACTCGTTGCGGCTGCGGCGGCCGCCGGCCTCCTCAGCTATGCCATCGCCGGCTCGCGTCGCGTCGGCGCCGAGCTCGACGAAGCGCTCCGCGAAACCATTGGCGAGACATACCTGACCGATCTGGATCTTCCCGGACCCGTCGACCTGCGCCTGCCCCGCGGATCGATCGCGCGACCGTTCCGCTTTCGCCAGCGCGACGTCGAGGTGCTGCGAAATGTCCCCTACACCGAGGGCGGGCGCCGGGCCCATCTGGACATCTACCGGCCCCGCAACCGCGATCTGAGCGGCGCGCCGGTGTTGATCCAGATCCATGGCGGCGGCTGGACCATCGGCACCAAGGAGGAGCAGGGACTGTTGCTGATGAACCGGATGGCGCAGCAGGGTTGGATCTGTGTCGCCGCCAACTATCGCCTCGCCCCCAAGCACCGTTTCCCTACCCAGATCGTCGATGTGAAACGGGCGATTGCCTGGGTCCACGAAAACATCGCGCACTACGGCGGCGACCCGTCATACGTCGCGATCACCGGCGGATCCGCGGGCGGTCACCTTGCGGCTCTGGCCGCGCTCACTCCGGGTCTGCCGGACTACCAGCCCGGCTTCGAGGAGGCGGACACGTCGATATCGGCATGTGTCCCCTTCTACGGCATCTACGATCTTGCGGGCCTGACCGAGACACGGGCAGCCATCGACATGAGGGACAGGTTCCTGGCCCCGTGGGTGTTCAGCATGGATCCTCAGACCGACCTCGAAGAGTTCGTACGGGCCTCCCCGCTGGCCCATGTCGATGAGAATGCGCCGGACTTCTTCGTCATCCACGGGCGCAACGACACCCTGGCACCGGTGCAACAGGCGCGAGCCCTCGTCGCTGCCTTGCGGGAGCGGTCGAAGGCGACGGTGACCTACGCCGAGATCCCCGGGGCCCAGCACGCGTTCGACGTCTTCTCCTCCATCCGCAGCCAGCACACCATCGGGGCCGTGCAGCGCTGGTTGCAGTGGCACCGCATCAAACGATCAGACATCCTTTCGGGATGACTTCACAACTCATCGCACTGTGCATTGATGCGAACGACCCGCTCCGTCTTGCCCGATTCTGGGCCGGCATCCTGGGTTGGAAAATGGTCGACGAACCCGACGGCGGCTTTGCGCTCCTGCCGAGCGACGACACCGGGTTCCGGATCGAGTTCTTTCCAACTGAGCAGCAGAAGTCCGGCCCGAACCAGACCCACTTCGATCTGACGAGCACGTCACTCGAGAACCAGCAGCAGACGGTGGCGAGGGCGCTCGATCTCGGCGGCCGGCACATCGACATCGGTCAACGCCCCGAAGAGGGCCATGTCGTGCTCGCCGACCCTGAGGGCAATGAGTTCTGTGTTATCGAGCCGGGCAACAATTTTCTGGCCGACTGCGGTTTCATCGGAGCGGTCAACTGTGACGGTTCGCAGGAGGTCGGGTACTTCTGGAGCGAGGCACTGGGCTGGCCGTTGGTATGGGACCAGGACCAGGAGACCGCGATCCGCTCACCACACGGCGGTCCGAAGATGACGTGGGGCGGTCCACCAGTGAATCCGAAGACAGGCAAGAACCGGCTGCATTTCGATCTCGCGCCACCTGCCGACGGCGATCAGCAGGGGGAGGTCGAACGTCTCATCTCCCTCGGTGCGGCTCGAATCGACATCGGCCAGGACGACGTGGATTGGGTGGTCATGGCCGATCCCGATGGCAACGAGTTCTGTGTCTTGACCCCCAGACGGTGCCCTTAGATCCGTGGGCGAGCGTCAGCTCCTAGGTAGTCCGAGCACCCGTTCTGCCACGACGTTGCGCAAGATCTGGGTGGTCCCCCCGGCGATCGAGAGACAGCGCGTGAGCAGCATCTCGTGCACGTCGTCGGCGATCCTGGAGTCATCGGCTGCGAACAACGCTTCCGGACCCAGCAGGTCGATCACGAGCTCGGACGCCTCCTGCCTGTTTCGGACGCCCAGCAGCTTCGCGACGCTCGACTCGGCGCCGGGGCCACGCCCGGCGATAGACCCGAGGGTCGACCGGACCCCGAGCAAGTGGCACACGGTCCCAAGCGCAACCTGATGACCAACGCGGGCTGCGTCCGTCTCCGAGTCGCGTCCGGACAAGAGTTCGACGGCACGTTCCGTGCTCAACCCGAGCCTGGCTCCCATCGCAACCCGCTCGTTCGCCAACGTGGTGCGGGCAAGCTTCCACCCCTCGTTGACCTCGCCCACCACGCAGTCGTCGGGGACGGACACCTCGTCGAGGAATACCTCGTTGAACAGCGCGTCACCGGTCATCTCCCGGAGCGGACGCACCTCGATGCCGGCCGACTTCATGTCGATGAGGAAGTAGGTGATTCCACGGTGAGGTGCAGCGTCCCGATCGGTGCGCGCCAGGCAGATGCCCCAGTCCGCGTCATGTGCCCGTGAGGTCCACACCTTTTGACCGGTCAGGAGCCAGCCCCCGTCGGTGCGGACGGCACGGGTGCTGAGCGACGCAAGGTCAGAGCCCGCACCCGGCTCGCTGAAAAGTTGGCACCAGAAGATGTCACCGAGCAGCGTCGGCAGGAGGAACCGTTCGCGTTGCTCGTCCGTACCGTGCTGGATGATCGTGGGCACCGCCCACGCACCGATGGCGATGTTGGGTCGTTCGAGCCCTGCGCGGGCCAACTCCTCATCAACGACCAACTGCTCCACCGGACCCGCGTCGAGCCCGGAGGGCCGTGGCAGATGGGGCATCAGGTAGCCAGCATGAGCCAGCGCGGCCCGTTGCTCATCGA
>JBDSQP010000234.1:0-1985 GCA_039929755.1 Aeromicrobium sp.
TCTTGAGCGCCACCGAGACGATGGTGAACAGCAGAACGCCGATCACATAGCCCCAGAAATTGACGGTGAGATTGTCGAGCAACATGGCCGCGACCCCGAGGGAGAGCGCATTGGCGACGGCTGAGAACGCCAACGATTTGATCAGGGAGGTCATGACTCCAACGTAGCCGTCAAGTGCGGATCCGTCGCGGGGTCTCATCCGCCGAAACGGAACCAATTGGATTTCAGGCCGAACGACGTTCGAGCTTCGTTTCCGGTGATCGTCACCGTCTTTTTCGATCCGATCAGGGTCAGCGACGACACCCGTCCGTTCCAGTCACCATCGCCCGTACGCTTCGTGATCTTGAGTTGCTTGAGGGTGCCGATCGACGAGTATGCCTTTTCTACCTTCGACGCTGACACGGTCGCCTTCCACAGGTGGTTGGCATTGCCCGAGAAGTCGTCGTACGAATCACTGACAGCCTTGAGGTAAGGCTGGCTGCCGGCCGCGGAAAAGCCACCCGACGAGGACGAGAACTGAGTGAACGCGGGCGCGCCTTGATAGGTCAGGATCTTGGACTTGGTGCCGGCGATCGCCCCATCGGTTGCCGCCGTTTCGCGCGAGGCTCCCCCATACACCTGGCACGCCGTCGTGTCACAGATGTCGTAGTAGCGCGTCGGCGTCAGGCTGCGCACACCATATGTTCGGGCCGCCACCGACTGCGCTTTGAGTGCTTCGGGCATCCATGTCGACGGCATCTCTGCCCCCACGACGCCGCGTACGTAGTCCTCAATCGAGACAACATCGACCGTGTCACGGTTCGTTGCGCCTGCCTTGGGAAGGGCGGACCGCAAAGCTCCCCGGAACTTAAGCCCACTGTCATCGGGCAGGATCAGGGTCATGTCTGACGGACCTTCGAACTGCGCGTCGCCCGTCCAGTTGGTGTCGTTGTAGGCAACCCAGGTGGACCCTGTGCGGTACTGAAGTGTCGACTGGGTCGGCTTGCCCGCGGTCGGATTGATACTCCATCGAATGACTGACTTGCCGCCTATCGTCGTCGGCAGCGCGATGGTCTTGTTTGTCGTCAGGTTGCGAAAGGTGATGCCTGAGCGGCTGGCCACCATGACCGAATCACTCGTGTCCTTCGACAGAAGTACGCGGATGTTTCCGGTCTTCGTAGAGAGGTCGGTTCCGGGGTAATAGTGTTCGAGGATCTTGCTGTAAGTCAGTCCTTGTTTCGCGGCACCCTGCGCACCGTACTGACCCATCCCGATCCCATGCCCGTAGCCGTGGCCGGAGAGGACAAGCAAGCGGTTCGATGGAACGCTGAGTGTCTCGTTGACAGTCGCCGCGGCAGTGGCAGTCTTTGCGGATACGGGTGTCGCCGAGTACGGGCTCAGGTTGACCCCATCGGTGGTGATGACCCGCACCTTGGCGTAATAGGTCGTGTCCGCCTTCAGACCGGTGATCGTTCCCGAAGCCGGTATGAAGCGGTAGTACGTGGCGCCAGACATGCTTGAACTCGTCGAAAGTTGAATGCGGTACTTCGGCGCACCGTTGACGGCCTCCCATGCGAAGGAGATCGAGCTGTTGGTGACTGCCGTCTTGTGCAGGTTGGTCGGCGTCGCGAACACCGTCGTACTTGTTGACGTGGCAGCGAGAGTCTTAGCCGGGATCGGCGTCGTCGTGTACGGGCTCAGGTTAGTCCCGTCGGTCGCGATCACTCTCACCTTGGCGTAATAGGTCGTGCCCGCCTTGAGACCGGTGATGGTCCCCGCAGCTGGAGTGAAGCGGTAGTACGTCGCACCAGACATGGTCGAACTCGTCGACAACTGGATCCGATACATCGGCGCACCGCTGACGGCCTCCCATGCGAACGAAACCCTGTCCTTGCCGACCGATGTCATCCTCAGATGGGTCGGTGTCGCGTAGGTCCCTGATGCAGTCTTGACCATGATGGCCGGATTGGAGTAGTCGGAGACGTTGACCCCGTCGGTCGTGATGA
>JBDSQP010000235.1:0-2027 GCA_039929755.1 Aeromicrobium sp.
CCGGACAGCGCCGCAGAGCCGCCGAGCAGTATCGAGCCTGCGGCGAGATAGTTGTCGCCCACCGCGCTGACCAGCCAGTCACCGACGTGGTCCATGACTCCGACCTCGACCAAAGCGCCCACCATCACGAATAGACCCATGAAGAAGACCAAGGTCGGCCACTCGACGTCCTCAAGGAATTCATTCGGCTGGGTACGGGACACCGCGACCAGTGCACCGGCGCCGAGCAGCGCGACCATGGACGGTTCGAGGTCGATGAGGCCGTGCGCGACGAAGCCGACCATGACAAACGACAGCACCACACCGGACTGGATGAGCAGGCGGCGGTCCCTGATCAGGTCACGCTGGTCCAGCGCCATGATGTCGGCCGTACGTTCAGGGTCGTACACCAGGTGTCGACCGAACATGACCCAGCACATCCCGATGAACACGATCAGCAGCAGCACGATGATCGGTGCCAGATTCGCCAGAAAGTCGTTGAACGTCAACCCGGACCGGCTCGCAATGATGATGTTCGGCGGGTCGCCGATCAGGGTCGCGGTTCCGCCGATGTTCGATGCCATCGCCTCGGCGATCAGGAACGGGACCGGCGTGACGCCGAGTCGGTCGCAGACCAGGAGCGTGACTGGCGCGATGAGCAGGACCGTCGTCACGTTGTCGAGCAGGGCCGATGCGACAGCGGTGATGACGATCAGCGTCACCATCACTGTGAACGGCCTGCCATGGGCCCGCTTCGCCGACCAGATCGCCAGATATTCGAAGACGCCGGTCTGCTTGATGACGCTGACGATGATCATCATGCCGAGCAGTAGCCCGATCACGTTCCAGTCGACGCCCGTCTCCTCGCTGAAGAATGCGGTATGCGCGTCGACGGCGCCGAGCAGCACCATCGCGGCCGCGCCCCACAACGCCGCCGCAACCCGGTGGATTCGCTCCGTGGCGATCAACACGTACGCCGCCACAAAGGCGGCGATCACCAGCGGAATCGTCACCGAGCCGCCGTGCCGAGCAGGTGCGCCAACAGGGCACTGACCGTCACCGCGCCAATCAGCTCCGAGCCGTCAATGACAGCGATCAGCGGACTGTGCAATTCGGCCATCCGGGCGGCCAACTCGACGGCCGTGTCGTCAGGTGCGCCCACCGGCAGCTCGAGCTGATCGCGACGCTTGGGCAGCATTTCCCGCACCGTCCGTCCCTCGAGTTTGGCGCATAGCGCATCCGCAGACTTCTCGTCGAAGGCACGCGCCAGTGCAGGGTCGTCCTGGACGTACGAAGGGACGACGAAGCGGAGCACCTGTGAGCCGGGGAGCACCGTGAGCGGGGCGCCCTGCTCATCGAGAACGATCAAACCCGGGAGCCGGTGCTCGGCCAGGATCCGCGCCGCGTCGAGTGCATCAGTATTCAGACCCACGGTCGGGAAAGGTCGTGCAAGTTCGCGAGCCAGCATCTGTTTCTCCGCTCTGTCGTGACGTCCACCCTCTCATCAATTCACCATCAACCGCCGTCGGTGTGCGCCGCCCGGGAGCGAGATCTTCTATCGCTCGGCAGCGCGCACGCGAAGATTGGACCGATGCGGCCATGCTCCCGTGCCCTGAACGCCGTGGGCGGGAGGTCCTAAAGCGCGACGACAGCGAGGGCTGGACGTCTCCACGCGGCAGATAGACGCAGTCCGCGTTGGGTGGGGAAGCCCTTCATTTTGGCGGGGCGTCCTTCGCGATCGCTATGGCAGTAGGTCGAGCATCTGAGGTCGAGCTTTCATGGCGTGGATGATGAGTTCGTTGCCGCTGTCGAAGATGAGCACAACGGTCTCGAGCAATCGTCCCTGTTAGTCGAATCCCAGCCGGAGTTCGCGGGCCGGTGAATCCTCGTCGAGTTCATCGACCCAGATCGCCCAAGTCGCGGCCTGAACCGCATCCTTGGGCTCGATGCCGTGCTTGAGTGCCGCGTCATGCACATTCACGCGACGTACGAGGCCAAGGCCTCGCGGATAGCCTCCGACCGGGTCTTGCTCTCGCGCGCAGCCCGAG
>JBDSQP010000236.1:0-5635 GCA_039929755.1 Aeromicrobium sp.
ACCGATCCAGTTGCGCTGCATCGCCAGGACACGCTCGGGCCAGGTGCCGTGCAACGGCTCCATGTCGTCGAGCAGCCGTTGCGCATAGTCGGTGATCTTGAAGTACCACTGGGTGAGCTCGCGCTTCGTGACCATCGCGCCACATCGCTCGCAGGCACCCTGCACGACCTGCTCATTGGCGAGCACGGTCTGGTCGTTCGGGCACCAGTTGACGAAAGAGGCCTTGCGATAGGCAAGGCCCTTTTCGTAGAAGCGCAGGAACAGCCATTGCGTCCAGCGGTAGTACTCGGGATCGGATGTATGCAGCCGACGGTTCCAGTCGAAACTCACGCCATACCGGCGGATCGATTCGGCCTGGGTCTCGATGTTGTCGTAGGTGTAGACCGCCGGGTTTTCGTTGTTCTTAATCGCCGCATTCTCGGCCGGCAGCCCGAACGAGTCCCACCCGATCGGATTGAGGACGTTGAAGCCCTTGAGTCGCCAATAGCGGGCCAACACGTCGTGGAGGGCGAAGACCTCGCCGTGGCCCATGTGCAGATCGCCCGAGGGGTACGGGAACATCGTCAGCGCATAGCGGCGCTCGCGAGTCTCATCGCTCTCATCGACATCGAACGGACGAAGCTCTTCCCACACCGCACGCCACTTGTCCTGAACGGCGCGCACGTCATAGGACGCGGCGTTGGGGCTATCGTTTCGCGGGTCTGCGGTCACTGACCGAATATTACCCGTCGTCGCGCGGGCCACCCGGAGCGGTTCGGTCCTCAAAACCGCAGATGGCGGATGGCGTGCACAACCGCCCACCGACGCCGGTTGGCCCACAACGCCGCGGCAAGAATGACCCGCTCTGCGAGGTCCCGTCGGCTTCCGGGTTCGGGTGCGAACGCGAGGTGCCTATAGAACATTGCCCGCATCCGATTCATCCACGTTTTGGGGACTTCGGCATATGCCGGCAATCCGCTGATGCGGCGACGCTCGAGCAGCGACTCCACCTGTGGCAGCCAAGTGTTCTGGGCCGGCTCGTGGAAGTAGTTGTCGTCCAGCCATTCCGGGTTGGGATGACGGAATTCGGCCTCCACGAGGTCATCCGAGGTGCCAAGCAGCCCGCTTCCAAGTAGCACACTGTTGATCTGTTCGGCGCCGACGCCGAAGTCAGTGAGAGCCAGGCACGGTATGTCCTCGGCGATCGCTTCGAGGATTGCGGTCGAGCTCACCGTGACGAGCCCCACCGCCCGCTTGAGGTGGCGCTTCATCGCCCCGCTCTCGACGACCACGTTGGACGGGACATATTCACCGGCGGCGATCATGTCATCCAGCAAAAGTTCGTAGGAGAAATGTTCGACATGGGTTTGCGGTTCCCCGTCACGGGCGCGCACCTTGATCACGACGTCGAGTTGGGGATGGGCCCGAGCGGTTTCCACCAGCCGCCGAAGCAGCCAGACACGGTCACGTCGCGAAGCGGGAACCATGGCTTGGGCAGCGAATACGATCCGATTGCGCACCGGTGCCGGTGCCGCCGAAAGACGCATCGCGTCGTCCTCGATCGGCTGTGGCGCAGTGGAGATAAACGGAACGGTTGCCAAACGATACGTATGCGGGATGCCGACCTGTTTGCTCGCAAGAGCGAACTCACGCAGCTCTCGCCGACTGTGAAGCACGAATACGTCCACAGCCCGACGAAAGCCGAGTCCGAAAGGGATCACCGGAACCGCGATGCCGGCCAGTCCGCTCACGAGCACAGGCCGGTCGGGCCGGTTGGGGATCAGCGTGACCATCGCATGGACCGCCAATCCCCTCGCCGCTGCCACCACGACATCGGGTCCCCAATCGTTCAGGATGGTGTGGAGTTCTCCCATCCCGACCCGCTCAACGATCTCTCCCTCGAACCGGGTTCCCTCTAGTGCCTCCGACAATTGCCGCGGACTCGGCTCGGCGTTGCCACGCGCAACCACGAGCCGCACCGGCCAATCCTTCGGAACCTGATTGGCCAGCGCCGCTCCCCACTTGACGTAGGAGTCGGAGTCCGTCACGAACAGGACGCGCGGTGGCTCCGTCACGCCATGTCCCCGATGCTCGGGACCCTCATGCTCGGGACCCTCATACAGGCACCGCGACATCGGGACCTCGACGCAGACGCTTCATCGGCGCGATCTCTCCGGGCATGACTCGCTTGACGCCATCACCCAGCGCTTTTTCGATGACCCGGATGTCGCGAACCAGACTCATGAAGCCGTGCGGTTCGAGGCTTGCGGCCTGATCGGAACCCCACATTGCACGGTCGAGCGTGATGTGGCGTTCGACCGCGCAAGCGCCGAGGGTCACCGCGGCGATCGAAATCTGCAGGCCACGCTCGTGACCGGAGTAGCCGATCGGCACGCGGTATCGCGCCGAAAGCACCGGAATCATGTTGAGATTCGCTTCCTCCGGCGGCAATGGGTATGTCGACGTGGCGTGCATGATCACCAGATGATCTGTGCCGAGAACCTCGACCGCGCGATCGATCTGTTCCATCGTGCTCATGCCCGTCGACAGGATGATCGGCTTCCCCGTGGAGGCAAGTTCACGCAACAGTGGAATGTCGGTGACCGACGCCGATGCAACCTTGTGGGTCGAGACGCCCATCGACTCGAGGAACTCGACCGAGGGCACATCCCATGGGGACGCGAACCAGTCGACACCCTGGCCGGCCGCATACGCCGCGATCTCGGTGTACTGCTCGCGCTCGAATTCGACGCGGTAGCGATAGTCGAGGTACGACATCTCGCCCCACGGAGTTTCACGGCGGGTGGCCTTCATCTCCGAAGGCGTCGAGATCGCCGGAGTGCGCTTCTGGAACTTCACTGCTTGTGCGCCCGCAAGAGCGGCTACGTCAATGAGTTTCTTGGCGACACCGATGTCCCCGTTGTGATTGATGCCGATTTCACCGATGACGTATGTGGGACGACTGTTCCCGACGATCTCCTCGCCGATCTGAATCCATTCAGCCATGATCATGCCCTTCCTTAGGTGAAACAGGTGGTCGTGAAATGGCCCCGGAAAGCACGCGATCTGCGAGCTCTCGGACCGCCCCGTCGCCACCATGACGACGGAGAACGATGGTCGAGGCCCGACGGGCCTCGGTATGAGCGTCGGCGACGACAACTGGCCAACCGACGGCGTGCAGGCAGGCGACGTCGTTGACGTCGTTGCCCAGATAGGCGATGTCCGACAGCGGGATACCCAGCGAATCGGCCCATTTGCCGAGCGCGGTGAGCTTGTCATCGCAACCGGTGATGACATCAACGCCGAGCTTGGCTGCTCGTGCGCGTACGACCTCGTTGGTCTCACTCGAAAGGATCAGAAGCGGTATGCCGGCCTTGCGCAGCAACGCGACACCCATACCGTCCGAGCGGTTGACCTGTACCGATTCGATGCCGTGCTGGTCGACAAAGACCCGGTCGTCGGTATGGACGCCGTCGAAGTCGGTGACGACGGCACGCGCCGGGATGGGCCCCGCATGCGGACGGGCATTGCGTCCGGTGACGATGAGTTCGGCGAGCCGCAGGTCATGTTCGGTGTCGATTTCGAGAGCGTCCGACGGATCGACTTCGACGAATTCGACTCGGCCGAAGAAGCGATGGCCACTCTCGATGAAGCCTTGTGTTCGCATGACGTAGAACGCGCCAGTCTCGGCATACTCAGGAACCCTCTCTTGCCGACGCCTGCGAACCTTCGCGTCGTGGTTGACGCCTTCGGGTCCGGACGGGCCTTCGCGCCATAGGTGGACGTCGGTGCGGGCGACGCTGAACGCGACATCGCATTCGTCGTCGCGCACCATCTGGATGGCGCGTTCGACATCACCGGGGCTGATGAACGGGCTCGTCGCCTGGACGAACACCGTGACATCGGGCAACGTCCCTTGACCGGAGACTTCTTCGAGCGCGTGCCGCAAGGCCGACTCCGACGAAGCCAGGTCGCCGGAGAGCTCGTCTGGCCTCCCGATGATCTGTGCACCCGCGCTGCGGGCAACCCTCGCAATATCGGGATCGTCGGTGGAAACGACAATGGCATCGATACCCGCGACGGCATGCAACTTGCGGACCGCACGGGCGATGATCGGTTCGCCACCCACGGTTCGGATGTTCTTATGGGGCACGCCCTTCGAGCCGCCACGCGCGGGGATCACGGCATACACGCCGCCTGAGACCGCAGTCTCGACCGGCGCTGCCGCGATGACGACTTCCTGACTCACGTGGCTCCCCGTTCCTTGGTCATGCGTCCTTCTTGCATTCGCCTCGAACGTAGGAAGCCAGAGCGTCACCGAGGTGAACGGGCCACCTCGTGTTGCCTAACGTCGGCGGTCATCCAAGGTGGTCACGACGGGGAGGCGACCCTGCGGCCAACAACCCCACAACCGTCGGCCAACAGTGCGCGAACCGTCTGGCATTGGCTCGGAATCGGCAGTATCGGCCGGTTATGGTTCCGGAGTGTTAGCCCAAACAAAGCGGTCCGTCCTACTCATCGCAGCCTTCGATTCCCAGCTGAAGTGGTGCGCCGGCATCCGCGACGAGCTCGAGGCCCGCGGCTTCGCCTGCCGGGCAGTCGTACCCGACCTCCGATCCGCGCTGTCCGACCGACAGATCCGGGATGCAGGCTTCGAATCCGTAACCCATCTGCCCTGGGACGAGCTCCTGACCGAAGCCCTGGCGAGCGACGTGGTCGTCTGTTCATTGACCGGACCGATCACTCAACGCCTGACAACCCAGATCAGTCAGACCTCGAGACTCCATGGCGGGGTTGGGCCGATCCTCGTCGTCGGCTGGGTCGGGATCATCATCGAAAAGATCACGGCCGGCTACCTCGACCGCTGCGGGAGCGACCTCATCGCAGTCAATTCGGCCCAGGACCTGACCCATTTTTCCAATGCGGCGGCCAAGCTGGGCATCCCAGGCGACAATCTTGTCTTGACCGGGCTCCCTTTCCTGTCCTCCGAACCCTTGCCTGCACGAAGCGGATCAATAGGAACCGTCCTGTATGCCGACCAGCCAACCGTGCCGGCAGCAGAGGTCGAGCGCCGCTACGTCTATCGCAAGCTGATGGACTACGCCCGCGCACACCCCGACCGCGAAGTGCTGCTCAAGCCCCGCCATCGGCCGGATGAGGACACCTTCCACCGGATGAGGCATCATCCCGAAGACGTGTTGGCCGGTGAGGCCCTGCCGGCGAATTTTCATATCGACTACACGCCCATCAACGAGATGCTGCCCAAGGTCGACCTACTCCTCACGATGTCCTCGACCGCCTGCCTGGAGGCAATCGATCACGGGTCGAGGGTCGCGCTGGTGCTCGACCTCGGAATTCACGAGCGATACGGCAACCATGTGTTCCTCGACAGCGGCCTGCTTCGCACGTTCGACCAGATCGCCGCCGACGACATCGGCGAGCCCTCGAAGGAATGGCATGCCAGCTGGTTCGCCGGGCGCGATCGACCGGCGAACCAGATCATTGCGGACCGGATCGAGGAGTTGCTTGCCTCGGGGGCACGGCCGTCACACGCCGTGTGGGACAGCCCCTACTTCCAGAGCGCGAGCGAATTGCAGCTGGTCAAGGAGCGGGATACTTCGCGTTGGATGTCACAACTGTGGTCTCGCAGGGTGCG
>JBDSQP010000237.1:0-1902 GCA_039929755.1 Aeromicrobium sp.
ACGCAGATGCACCAGGCGGCATTCCCCGGGGAGGACATCTCGGATCGACCCGAGCCCGAAACGGTGGTGCCCGCACTCCTGAGTCTGATCGACCGGCGGCCCGCGAGCGGACGCTACCTCGGTGCAGATCTTCTCACGGCGACGGTGAGTTCATGACCGTAACCACTCTCGACCCGACCTTCGTCCTGCCGCCGAATCGCGAGGCGACCGAGCCGCCCGAGGCGCGGGGACTCGCGCGCGACGAGGTGCGACTCCTGGTCTCCGGTCAGGGAATTATCACCCATGCGCACTTTCATGAGTTGCCCCGTTTTATGCGCTCAGGTGACCTGCTGGTGGTCAATGATTCGTCGACGACGTCGGCGGCGGTCGATGCTCAGGTTGACGGCATTGATGTAGTCCTGCATTTCTCGACCTGGCTGGACGACGGATCATGGGTGGTCGAAGTCCGTTCGACGGACGGTCATGTTGCGGATTGGGCACGACTCGAAGCCGGTCTCAAGATTCGACTTCCCCACGGCGTGACGGCAACCCTTGTGGAACCTTGGTTGCCTTCGGGCCGTCGGTTGTGGACCGCCGACATACGTGGCACTGCTTCAGTGGTCGAGTGGCTCGCGCGCCAGGGCAGGCCCATCACCTATTCCTATGTACGTGAACGCTGGTCTGCTGGCTACTACGAGACCGTCTTCGGCCGGCGGCCCGGCAGCGCGGAAATGCCAAGCGCCGGGAGACCGTTCACCGACCGCCTGGTCACGGAGCTCGTCGCCTCCGGGATTGCGGTCGCCCCGATCACACTTCATACCGGTGTCTCATCGCCCGAGTCGGGAGAGCCACCGAGCCCGGAACGTTTCGCCGTTTCCGCAGCCACCGCGCGACTCGTCGAGGCCACCCGGGCAGCCGGACACCGCGTGATCGCGGTCGGCACAACCGTGACAAGGGCGCTGGAAACTGTCGCGACCGAAGACGGACTGGTTCGGCCCGACGCCGGCTGGACGAACCTGGTGCTGAGCACCGAACGCCCGACCCGCGTGGTCGACGGGCTCATCACGGGCTGGCATGCCCCGGGCGCCTCACACCTGGATCTACTCGAAGCAGTGGTCGGGCCTCAGGCTGTTCGCGAGGCATACGACTCCGCCCTGAAGACGGGCTACCTGTGGCACGAGTTCGGTGACAGCGCGTTGCTGCTGAGGTGAGTCAGTAGCTGAACGTAACAGCGTTGTCGTCCCCGATCCATTGCCACAGGGGAATCGTTCCGCCAAGTTCGGCACCGTCGATCAGGCCATCGTGATCCAGCGCGCGTGCGTCGAAGCAGATCGGACACACCAGATATCGGCCACCGGCCGCGGCGTAGCGCTTCACCAAGGTGTCCAGCGGAGGACAACCGTCGCAAGCCACACCGATCGCCACTCCGTTGGTAACAAGCCGCGAAGCTTCTTTGGTCAAGAACATCAGCGTGGTCCGACCTTGCTCGGCTGCGCCGACGGCGACCAGGAAAGCCACCGTGACCTTCTCCGGATCTTCGAGTCCCGTCGTCAGGCTGACCACTGCCTTGCCGCTCATGATTCCTCCTTCGCGACGCCTTCAGCCTGAAAGCCCGAGCAGAGCAGGTCGAGAGACTCGATACGTTCCCCAACGCGAGCGAAAACGTGTTGCTCGGCGATGCGGCTCGACGACGGGTCCGAGGCCGAGGTCATACGTATCCGCCAACGGAAGTAGAGACAGGCGCCAACCTGCCCTATCGAGGCGTCCACGACCTCAAACTCGTCGTCGCCGCCGAACCACATCTCGAATCGATCGGCCGCTTCCTCCGAACCGGTCAGTTCGAAGGGGCCGCGCGGCACAAGTGCGCGAAATCGTACGTCGCGATCGAGGCAAGCGGCCATTGACTGGAAGTCGCGGCGGCCC
>JBDSQP010000238.1:0-5190 GCA_039929755.1 Aeromicrobium sp.
GGACCGAGGAACATGATGATGCTGCGGGTACGTCGGGCCGCATCGGCATCCATCGCATCGAGGTCGAGGTTGTGCGGCACAACTAGTTCGAGATCGTTTTCGTCATTGAGCCAACGAGTTTTGACGCCGATCGACTCGAGAACCTCGAGCAGCCTGTTGACCTCCTCGATGCGCGCGACCTTGCGCAAAACCGTTGTTCCATCGTTCAGAAGCGAGGCACACAACAACGCGACACCCGCGTTCTTGCTGGATTTGACGTCAATCGTTCCCGAAAGCGTTGTGCCGCCGGCAACCCTGAGGTGGCTCGGTCCGGCAGTCGTGCCAACGCTGACGAGCTCGGAATCGAGGGCTGCACCGATGCGGGCAAGCATGTCGAGAGTCAAGTTTTGAAGTCCCTTTTCGATGCGGTTGACCGCACTCTGACTGGTACGGAGTTCGGTGGCAAGTTGTGCCTGGGTGAGACCGGAGTGTTGACGGGCATCGCGGATCAGGCTGCCAATGCGCTTCAGATAATCGTCTGGCATATTCATGAATTCAACGTATCTCAAATATGAGATAAAGCAACTATCCGGAAAGAATTTCGGTTGAGTCCGTTTGGCCCAATTTGCGCCCGTCTGCCACCCCGCCAAAATTCATCGTATGACCCCAATAAATGTCGTAAGCGACATCGGAGATCGTGCGATCGTGGATGGGAAAAAACGAATTCGGGTTGACGCGCTGAAGGAAATTGATCGTCTCGCTGACCTTTGCCCAGGGCGCGCCGAGGGGTAGTGCGAGCACAGTGACACCGTCGGGCGCGTGTTCGTAGGTATCGCCGGGGTGGAACAACACGGGTTCGTCCCCGGCGCTGACGAGGACACCGACATTGTTGACGCGGGGGAGTTGGGGAGTGATCTCAGCATGTTGCGAACCGACACCGCGGATGGTCACTTCACCCACCAATGTCTCCTTGCCGTCGGCATTCGCGAGCCATTCGCCTAGTTCGAGCTTGTTGGCCGTTTGTGGGTCTGCAAGAAGAACTGAGTCCGGATTCGCGGCCAGAAGTCGGGGCAGCCGAGATGCGTCAATGTGGTCTGGATGTTGGTGGGTTACGACTATCGCGGCCAGATCGGTAAGCGCAAAGGCTTCGTCAACGCTGAACGTTCCTGGATCTATGAGTACGCGCGTTTCGGAGACTTCAACAAGGAGGCACGCGTGGCCGAAGCGGGTGAGTTTCACGTTTCCATCATGCCGGCGACCGACGAACCGTCAACGGTCAGAGGTGTCAAAGGCTCCATCGAAGGGCGATTTCGACGCTCAAGACGCACTATGCGCAACGTCCGAAATGGAACACGCATTGTTTGGGATTTCGTTGCCCCAATTCCATGTACGCAGCCGGAATCAGGTCATAGTGTGAATCCGTCCAAGTGCACGTGTCGTTCCGGAGGTTGTTGTGAAGAAAGTCAACAAAGTCATCGTTTCGCTCTTGTCTGCGAGCGCACTCGCACTCTCCGCCACGGCGTGCGGGAGTCCTCCGAGCAAGGACTCAGGCAGCAAATCGGATGCGGCCACAGCCAAGTCTGCGTCCGACCTCGGCGGTTTGTCGTCTCTCGTCAAGGCGGCAAAGAAGGAAGGCGAGCTCAACGTCATAGCCCTTCCGCCGACCTGGGCCAACTACGGCAACGTGATCAAGGGCTTCACCGCCAAGTACGGCATCAAGATCAACTCGGCTCAACCCGATGCGGCCAGCCAGGACGAGATCAATGCCGCTAAGACCCTCAAGGGCACCAAGCGTGCGCCGGATGTGTTCGACCTCGGCCAATCAGTCGCGCTCGCCAACACGGCCCTCTTCGCGCCGTACAAGGTTTCGAACTTCGACAAGGTTCCGGCCGAATTCAAGGATTCGAACGGCTTGTGGGTCAACGACTATGGCGGGTACATGTCGATCGGCTACGACTCGTCCAAGGTGCCCGACGTCAAGGCCGTCAACGACCTGCTCGGTAGCGCCTACAAGGGCAAGGTTGCCCTCAACGGTGATCCCACCCAGGCCGGTGCGGCGTTCAGCGGTGTGGTGATGGCCTCGGCAGCCAACAGCGGCTCCGCCGACGACATCGCGCCCGGTGTCGCCTTCTTCGAGAAGCTCAAGAAGGCCGGAAACTTCCTGCCGGTCGACCCCACGCCTGCGACGATCGAGTCCGGCCAGACGCCGGTCGTGATCGACTGGGACTACACGAACGCCGCCGAAACGGCCAAGTTGAAGACCTGGAAGGTGATCGTGCCCGACGGTGCTGCTGTTGGTGGCTACTACTACCAGTCGATCAACAAGGATGCGCCGCATCCGGCGGCCGCACGGCTCTGGGAGGAGTACCTCTACTCCGATGAGGGGCAGAACCTCTACCTCGCCGGTGGCGCACGTCCGGTGCTCGCAGAGGCCATGGAGAAGGCAGGCACAATCAACGCCGCCGACTACGCCAAGTTGCCCGAAGTTTCCGGGACCCCACTCCTGTTGACGACGGGGCAAACTTCAAAGGCCGCCGACTACCTGTCGAAGAACTGGTCAAAGGCCGTCGGCTGACATGGGTCTGACCGTATGAACCAAAGGATTCGGCGCTGGGCCCCAACTCTGGGCCTGGTGCCGTTCCTCGGTTACCTCGTCATATTTCTGCTGATCCCGACGATCGTGGTGATCGTCGGGGCGTTCAGCGAGAAGGGCAGCCCAAGCCTGAGCAATATACGGGCTCTCGGCAGCGGCACGGTGCTGCATACGCTGTGGCGAAGCATCCTTCTTTCGGGGTCGACCGCGGTGATCGGCGCTATCCTCGGGGCGCTGTTCGCCTACGCAGTGGTCACGGGCGCGCCAGATGGGATGCTCCGGAGGATGGTCACCAGCGCGTGTGGTGTTCTTGCTCAATTCGGCGGTGTGACTCTTGCTTTCGCGTTCCTTGCCACGATCGGCTTTTCGGGTGCAATCACCAATGTGGTGAGAGACCATTTCGGATTCGACCTCTCGGGAAATGGTTGGCTCTTTCGGACTCCAGGTTTGATCCTGGTCTATACCTACTTTCAGATTCCGCTCATGGTGATTGTGTTCTTGCCAACGCTCGACGGCATGCGCGTTCAATGGCGCGAGGCTGCTCAAAGCCTCGGGGCGACCACGTGGCAGTTCTGGCGCCACGTTGCGGGGCCGCTAATGTTCCCGGCCTTCCTGGGATCGATGCTGCTGCTTTTCGCCAACGCCTTCGCCGCCTACGCGACGGCTGCGGCGCTCGTGAGCCAAGGCAGCCCGATCCTTCCGCTCCTCATCCGAAACGCATTGACGAGTGAAATCGTCCTCGGGCATTCAAGCCTTGCCTACGCCCTAGCCCTCGACATGATCGTCGTCGTCGCGGTGGTCATGGGGGCATACGCACTGCTTCTGCGCAGAACGACTAGGTGGCTCCGATGAGTGTTTCTCCCCGGCAGCGCGCCCAGCGTCGCCTCCTGACCTTTCGGATCGTCGTCTTCATAGTGCTCGGCCTGTTCTTCCTGATACCCCTGCTTTCGATGCTCGACTTCAGCACACGCACCCTGGGCGGAGGTCGGGATCTGAACGCATGGAAGGCATTGGGTCAGGATGAGCAATTGCGATCTGCGATCTTCACTTCGCTCGAACTCGCGGCGTTGACGGTGCTTGCCATGCTCATTCTGCTCGTTCCGACTATGGTGTGGGTGCGGCTGCGGATCCCCTCTGCCACACGGATCATCGAGTTCCTCTGCCTGCTTCCGCTCACGATTCCTGCTCTCGTCCTGGTCGTCGGGCTCAAGCCGGTATTCGCGTGGGTCAACTACTTCGTTGGCGATTCGGCCCTCTCTCTGACATTTGCCTACACGGTGCTTGTCCTGCCGTATGCCTATCGTTCGATCGACGCGGGGCTGGCCTCGATAGACGTCAAAACGCTGTCCGAAGCCGCACGAAGCCTTGGCTCGAGTTGGTTCACGGTCATGACCCGGATCATCGTGCCCAATATCGGTTCGGCGTTGCTGTCGGCGGCTTTCATCTCCGTTGCCCTTGTACTCGGCGAATTCACCATCGCTTCGCTGCTCAACTACGACAATCTTCAGGTCGTCATCAACTTGCTCGGAAAGTCGAGTGGGCAAGTGTCGGTCGCCGCCTCGTTGGCATCACTTCTTTTCGCGTTTGTCCTTCTCGTGCTGTTGTCGTTTGTCGGCCGCCGCTCGAAGAAGCGCAAAGCCGCTCCTCCTGACCTCTTGCCCCTGAACCTGCCCCTGAAAGCCACGTGAGCACATGACTATCGGATCTAAGGAACGCACCGGACTCGAAGTTCGCATCGAAGACCTTCGTCGCAGTTTCGGCGACAATGCCGCATTGGATGGACTGACGTTGACGCTCGCGCCCGGCGAGTTGGTCGCATTGCTCGGACCGTCGGGGTGCGGCAAAACGACGGCCTTGCGGATCGTCGCGGGTCTCGATGAGCCGGACTCCGGGCGAGTTGTGGTGGGGGACAAGGACGTCACCAATGTCACTGCCAGCAAGCGCGGGATGGGGATGGTCTTCCAGGCATACAGCCTCTTCCCACACATGACGTCGCAAGAGAATGTCGAATTCGGGCTCAAGCTCAGGGGGGTCGACACCGGCAAGCGTTCGACCAAGGCGCGTGAAATGCTGGATCTGGTCGGTCTGGCTGAATTCGCCAATCGGTATGCGAGTCAGCTCTCGGGCGGTCAGCAACAGCGCGTCGCGCTGGCTCGTGCCCTTGCCATCGAGCCCGCAGTCCTCTTGCTCGATGAGCCCCTGTCGGCGTTGGACGCGAAGGTGCGCGTGCAGTTGCGTGACGAGATCCGAAGGATTCAACTCGAAGTCGGAACCACGGCGCTCTTTGTGACGCACGACCAAGAGGAAGCGCTGGCAATCGCGGACCGCGTTGGAGTCATGAACAAAGGCAAGCTCGCACAACTGGATGCCCCTGAAGAGCTTTATGCCCGCCCGGCTGACTCGTTCGTCGCGGCATTCGTGGGGTTGATGAACCGCCTTCCGTGCACAGTGGCCGGCGGCTATACCGAACTCCTCGGCTCACACACGAAAACTCTCGAGAACTCCGTCGAGAGTGGCCCCGGACTTGCCCTCGTACGCCCTGAGCAGGTGTCGATTCAAGCTGGAGACACCGGCACTTCGACCGTCAAGCATCTGAGTTTCCTCGGTTCGTTCTCGCG
>JBDSQP010000239.1:0-6016 GCA_039929755.1 Aeromicrobium sp.
TCGCCGGTGAGTTCGACATGCAACCCGCCAGGCCACGTGCCAAGGGCGCGGTGGACCTCGAAGAATCCACGCACTTCATCGATGACGTCATCGAATTCGCGCGACTTGTAGCCGTTCTCGGTCTCGAAGGTGTTGCCGTGCATGGGGTCGCAGATCCAGGCGACTTCGATGCCTGCGGCAGTGACCTTCTCAACGAGATTTGGCAACAGGTCGCGGATCTTGCCGGCCCCGAATCGAGTGATGAACGTGACCTTGCCCGGGATGCGGTCGGGATTGAGCTTTTCGTAAAGGGCGATCGCATCGTCGGGCGTCGTGGTCGGCCCGAGTTTGACGCCGATTGGATTGGCGATCTTGCTCAGGAGTTCAACATGCGCACCGTCGAGTTGACGCGTCCGCTCGCCGATCCAAACGAAGTGTCCCGATACGTCGTACGGCTGATCGGTACGAGAGTCGATGCGGGTCATGGAGTGTTCGTACTCGAGGATCAGTGCCTCGTGCGAGGAGTGAAAATCGACGGTGTGGAACTCGTCTGGATCGACACCACATGCCTCCATGAACGCAAGGGCACGATCGATCTCGGCCCCAACGCGTTCGTATCGCTCGCCGACCGGACTCGTCCGGACGAAGTCGGTGTTCCAGGCGTGCATCTGTCGAAGGTCGGCATAGCCGCCTGTGACAAAGGCGCGTGTGAGGTTGAGGGTCGCGGCCGAAGCGTTGTAGACATCGACGAGCCTCTGCGGGTCGTGCGCGCGGGCTTCGGGAGTGAAGTCGAATCCGTTGACGGCGTCTCCGCGGTAGGCCGGAAGTGTGACGCCTTCACGCGTTTCCAGGTCGCTGGAGCGGGGCTTGGCATACTGCCCGGCGATGCGTCCGACCTTGACCACGGGAACTCGAGCGGCATAAGTGAGGACGACAGCCATCGACAACAGGACCCGCAGTTTGTTGCGGACGTTGTCGGCCGTGACGCCTTCGAAGGTCTCGGCGCAATCACCGCCCTGCAAGACGAATGCCTCGCCGCGGGCAACAGCGGCAAGTTTGTCGCGCAAATGATCACATTCACCCGCAAAGACCAGCGGCGGCATCTGTCGGAGTCTGCTGACAGCAGCGTCGCGTGCCACGGGATCGAGGTACGTGGGCTGCTGGGCAGCGCCGATCGCGTGGAGTTCTTCGAGGGTGGGAATGCTCACCGGTCAAGGATACCGGCCTCCAACTGAACACCCGCTATCAGCCGAACAGAACCTCGGCCTCTTCGTAGAGTTCGGGACGCACGACCTTGAGCTCACGCGTGCCTTCGGCCAGGGGTACCCGTTTGATGTCGGTTCCGCGCAGCGCCATCATAGTGCCGAAATCGCCTTCGTTGACGGCCTGGATCGCGTGCAGACCGAAACGCGTCGCAAGCCATCGGTCGAACGCGGTCGGAGTGCCGCCCCGCTGGATGTGTCCCAAAATGACGGCACGCGCCTCCTTGCCGGTGCGCTGTTCAATCTCGTGCGCGAGCCGGTCGCCGATACCGCCGAGTCTCACGTGACCGAATTCGTCCTTCTCGCCGCTGACAACGGTCATCGAACCCTCCGCGGGCAGAGCGCCTTCGGACACGACGATGATCGGCGAATAATGGGTCGCGAATCGACTTTCAACCTGAGCGCACACCTTGTCGATGTCGAAAGGCCGTTCTGGAATAAGGATGATGTTGGCTCCACCGGCGAGCCCGCTGTGTAGGGCGATCCAGCCCGCATGACGGCCCATGACCTCGACGACAAGAACACGGTGGTGGGACTCGGCCGTCGTATGAAGTCGGTCGATTGCCTCCATCGCTATGTTGACTGCCGTGTCGAATCCAAACGTGAAGTCGGTTCCGGACAGGTCGTTGTCGATTGTCTTGGGTACGCCGACGACGTTGACGCCGAGTTCGGAAAGCTTGGTGGCCACGCCGAGTGTGTCTTCGCCGCCGATCGCGATGAGGGCGTCGCAACCGTTGGCCGCGAGATTTTCCTTGATACGTTCGACGCCGTTTTCGATGGCGAAGGGGTTGGTGCGCGAGGACCCGAGGATGGTGCCGCCGCGCGGAAGAATGCCCCGCACCTGCTCGACTCCGAGCACCGAAGTCGCGTTCTCAAGTGGGCCGCGCCAACCGTCCCGGAAGCCGACGAACTCGTTGCCGTACGTCTTGACGCCCTTGCGGACGACACCACGGATCACCGCATTGAGTCCAGGGCAATCTCCGCCGCCGGTCAGTACGCCAACACGCATGTCGTCTCCTTTGATTAGTCGGGCTTGATTTCTTGCCACACCGCGTCGGCCTCTTCGCGGTCGACGACCTTTGCGGCGGCGCGTTCAATTTCACGATCACGCTTCTTACCGTCCTGCGCATACAGGTCGACGTACTCCTGTTCAGAAAGTCGCATGATCTCGTACATGATCTCGTCGGTAATGGCGCGCAGGATGTAGCGGTCATCCTGAAATCCCTCGTAACGGCTGAAGTCCAGCGGCTTACCGAAACGTACGCCGGGCCTCGCGAATTTGCCGAAGATCTTTCCTGGTGGCGCAACGACGTCGGTCCCGATGACTGCCAACGGGATCACGGGCACCTTGGCCTCGAGCGCAAGTCGTGCGACGCCCGTGCGACCTCGATAGAGCTTGCCGTCGTGCGAACGGGTGCCTTCGGGATAGATCCCGCACACCTCACCGTTGGCAAGGAGTCGCAACTGTGTCTTGATGGCACCGGCCGCAGCGCTCCCGCTTGTGCGGTCGATCGGAACCTGTCCCGAACCTGCAAAGAAGGTCTTTTGCAGCCAACCTTTGATGCCCGGGCCCTCGAAATATTCCGCTTTCGCCACGAATGTCACGCGCCTGGGTATGACAAGGGGCATGAACAACCAGTCGCTGTAGGACAGGTGATTGCTGGCCAGAATGACGGCACCCTCTTTGGGGACGTTCTCTGTGCCCTCGGCCCACGGACGAAAGATCAATTTGAGAATTGGACCCAACGCCAGGAACTTCAAGAACCAATAGAACACGCCGCCTCCTTGAGCACGGCAAGACTCTACTCTGTACTCAGCGTGCACAACGCCAGGCCATTCAGGAGAAGATGAGCGTATGACGACGAACCCCAAAAGACTGGCTCCCGGAGCCGAACCATTGTCTGTGGACGGCAGCCGGATCGGCGTTCTGCTGAGTCACGGATTCACGGGCTCACCTGCGTCAATGGTGACGTGGGGCAAGGATCTTGCGGCCCGCGGATACACCGTCAGCGTGCCCCGCCTTCCCGGTCACGGCACGACGTGGAAAGACATGAACACCACCGGCTGGGAAGACTGGTATGGCGAACTCGATCGTGCGCTGACCGAACTCCATACCAAGTGCGACCAGGTGGTCGTGGCCGGTTTATCGATGGGTGGCTGCCTGGCTCTTGCCTTGGCCGAGCGCCGTCCAAAAGACGTCGCCGCCGTCGTCATGGTCAACCCCGCGATCGCTCTCGACAACAAGGCGCTCTTCTTCCTGCCCGTGCTCAAGCGTCTCGTCCCCTCGCTCCCCGGAGTCGGAAACGACATCAAGAAGGCCGACGTCGACGAGTACGCGTACGACAAGGTGCCGCTAAAAGCACTGGCCTCACAGGTGAAGATGTGGAAAGACGTCCGAACCAATCTGGCCAAGGTGACACAACCGGTGCTGTTGTTCCGTTCTGATGAGGATCACCTCGTCGACAAGTCGTCGATGGAACTCATCCTCCCGGGCGTGTCGTCCGAGACGGTCGACTTCGTCGCGCTCCATGACAGCTATCACGTCGCAACGATCGACAATGATGCCCCGCTGATCTTCGACACGACTGCCGACTTCATCGCCAAGCACGTCGGGGCGGCGCGTGCCTGACAGCACCCCTGACGGTACTTCCGATGGGGGTGACGACGAATTCGACAAGATCGTGGAGGGCCTCGATCTTGAAATGCCGCCTCCTGAACCAATCGAGCAAGACGATGTCGACTCGAAGCAGGATCGCGACCAAGAACTGTGGCGACAACCAGAGCCCAAGGGCGGGGGGCCGATCTACCTCGACGAGGACTCGATCGCCTACCGAACTCCTCCGCCGAGGCCGAAGCGCCCGCCCAACAAGGCACGGACGTGGGCTTTGGTGACCATTTTCGGAGCGCCAGGACTCCTGGTGCTGGCGACGATCGTCGGCATCCTGCTGCCTCGCGTCGTCGTCTTGGCAACTGCCCTTATTTTTGTCGCCGCGGTGATCTATTTGATCTCACAGCTCCCCGAACGCGGACCCTCCCACCCGGACTGGCCGGACGACGGCGCCGTGCTCTGAGCCGTGACATGTCGGCGGCGCCGATGAGGCCGGCCTCAGGGCCAAGATGCGCCCGCACAATGCGAGCCTCTGCCCGATAGCCACGACCGGTAAGCGCCTTGCTGAAGGCTGCACGCGCCGGATCGATAAGCATCTCTCGCGCATCGCTCACTCCCCCACCGATGACAAAGATCCCTGGATCGAGGGCGGCCGCAAGGTTGGCGATGCCGATTCCGAGCCATTCACCGATGTCGGAAATCCACGTGACCGCCTCCGCATCGCCGGCCGCAGCAAGGGCAGTCACGTGACTTCCTTCGATGGCGTCGATGGATCCACCTGCCGCTTTGAGGAGCGTCTTTCCGATCTTGTTGCCCTGGGTGGCCGCTTCGCGGGCTCGCCTGGTGAGCACGCGACCGCTCGCATACTGCTCCCAGCAACCGAAGTTGCCACATTCACAGGCATGACCCCCGGGCACCACCTGCATGTGGCCGAACTCACCGGCGAGGCCATACTGCCCGCGATAGGTCTGGCCGTCGACAATGAGCGCCCCGCCTATGCCCGTGCCCAACGTGATGAGGACAAGATCGGATTCATTCTGGGCGGCGCCGAATCGCCACTCGGCCCACCCGCTCGCGTTGGCGTCGTTGTCGACGAGTACCGGCAAACCGGTACGGCGGGACACTGCGTCGCGAAGGGGCTCATTCCGCCAGGCGAGGTGAGGCGAGAAGAGCACGGTCGACTGTGTCGAGTCGACGAAGCCGGCCGCTCCGATGCCGATAGAAAGTATGTGGTGATTGCGCCGGAACGACTCGACAATTTCGGCGATCGCGTTGATTACTTCGGCGGGACTCGTGGTCGGCGTCTCTCGGCGCAATTTCTCGATGATCACACCGTCAGGATCGACAACGCCGGCGGCAATCTTCGTGCCACCGATGTCGATGCCTATCGCGAGCTTTTCGGCCATGCCTATTGCGCGTTCCGCGTCGTGGAGTGGGCTTGCGTGGTGGGGGCAGGGCGGGCGAGATCTGCGGCTCCAATGAGGCCAGCCTGATTTCCAAGCGATGCGAGCCTCAGCGATGCATGCGGCCGATGGGCCGCGGCCGAGAGGTACTCGTCGAACGACTCCTGCGCCGGCTTGAGCAAAAGGTCTCCGGCGGCGGCCACACCTCCCCCGATCGCAACGACGGCAGGATCCAGAACCGCGCACAGAGTGGCTATGCCTTCGCCGAGCCATTTGCCAACCTCGGTCAGAAGCTCGAGCGCAAGCGTGTCACCCTGCTGCGCGAGGCCGGTGACCATAGGACCAGTAATCAGGCTGGCGTCGCCGCCTACGAGTGAACTAAGGCCGATTGCGGCGGGATCTGAGGATGCCACCCGCTCGCGCGCCTCACGCACCAGGGCTCGCCCACTCCCGTACTGCTCCCAACAGCCTCGCTGCCCGCAGCCGCACGGTATGCCATCTCGCACCACTCGGAGGTGCCCGATCTCGGCGGCGATGCCGAATCCACCACGAAACAGTTGTCCGCCGTGGACGATGCCGCCGCCGATGCCCGTGCCGACCGTGACAAGAAGAAGATCATTGGTGTCTTTGCCTGCGCCGAAGCGGTATTCGCCCCAAGCGGCAGCATTTGCGTCGTTCTCGACGACGACCGGTAGCCCGATGCGCTCGGAAACCTTAGCGGCCAGAGGTTCGTCGATCCAGTTGATGTTCGGGGCGAACAAGAC
>JBDSQP010000240.1:0-10233 GCA_039929755.1 Aeromicrobium sp.
AGGGAGGCAGTGCCCTTGATCGGCGACGAAAGGACCTCGTCGCCCGTACGTCTCAGGAACAGCTCCGGAGACATGCTGGCAAGCGAACCGTCCAGGCCTCGGACGAATGCGGCGTACGCCGGCTGAAGAGCCTCAACACCCTGGCAGAACGCATCGATCGGGTCACCGTCGAACCACGTCTCGAGGCGTACGCAGAGGTTGGCCTGGAAGATGTCGCCGGCTTCGATGTGTTCGAGCGTCTGGGCCAGGACGATGCGATGTTGCTCCGGCGAGGGGGTTATCTCGAAGACCCCGACTGCGTAGGCGGTCGGTTCGGGTGCGGGCTCCTGGAGGCGTTGCACGATCCGGTCGAATTCGGACTCGATCAGTTCTGCACGATCGTCACCGACCAGAGCCTCGAACCACCAGGTGCCATTGGTGCAGCGCACCACGTAGTCATAGAAGCCGAGGGAAGAGTCAGGCTCCGGTATGGGGCGGTTCGGCGAAGCAGGCAGACGCTCGAGGGTGGCTCCGAGTTGATAGCCCCACGAGCCGATCCAGCCGCCTCCGAAGGCTCCCCCGCTGCCCTCAATCGGCTCGAGATCGATGCCACCGAACGGGTCTTCGTTAAGAAGTTGCCAGGGGTTGAAGGCGATAAGCGCTTCTCCGTGGTGCCACGCGCCGATCAGGGCGACCAGTCGCGACTCATCGCGAAAGAGACGCAGGACGTCGAGTGGTCCGAGAGCCGTGTCGAGGCGCCGCCTGATCAGCTCACTTGCTGTTTGGGGTGATCTCTTCAATGACCTCAGCGCCCAACTCACGCGTCAGCAACTGCTCGGGATCGATCTGCTCGGACTCGACGACCGGGTCGTCGCGGTCTGCCGTGGCGTCGAGATCCTCGGGGGCTTCGGCGGCCTGGGGGTTGGCAATTGCGTCACGAACGGCGGCCGTCATACCGACCCCGCGGGACGCGCTCGGCGTTGCCGATGCGGCCGCCGTGGCGGGCTCCGCCGAGGGCGTGGGCTGGGCGGACGGATCGACGATGGTGTCGATCTTCCAGGTCGTGCCCAGCACCTGATGAACGGCTTGTTGAACGTAGGCATCGGAGCCGCTCTTGAGGAACGAATCACGGGCCCCGGCGTTGACGAGCGAAATGGTGAGTGTGTCGCCATCGAGGGATGTGACCTGTGCGTTCTGGCTCAGCATGACCCAGGTGAACCGGCGCAGCACCTTGACCTTGTCGAGGATGTCGGGCCACAGGCGGCGTACGTCGGCAATCGCGATCGCGACAATCGGCTCGCTTGCCTCAGGCTCGAGTGTGAGTTCCGGCTCTGGCTCTTCCACCGCAGCAGGTACTTCTTCGGCAAGCACCTCGACGGCGGCGGGTTCTTCTTCGGCGAGCTCTGCTGGTTTCGAGACGCTCGTTCCTCGCTCGTCAGCCGGCGTGGGGGCAGGCGGGGGTTCGACGACCTTCTCAACCGGCACGGGCGTGGGCGTCCCGCCGACACTGGGATCGATGTCGAGGCGGCGTTCGAGCCGATCGAGTCGGGCCTGGAAGCCCTGGGTTGAATGGTCCGCGCCGGGCAACAGGATGCGCGCGCACATGAGCTCCAGCAAAAGCCGTGGGGCGGTCGCGCCGCGGAACTCCAACAGCCCGCCACTGATCAGGTCAGCGGCACGCGTCAGGTCTGAAGGCCCGAAACGGCCGGCCTGGTTGGTGAGCCGTTCGGCCCGATCGCCGGGGACTTCGAGCAAACCGTTGTCGATGGCGTTGGGGACCGCCGACACGATGATGAGGTCGCGAAGCCTCTGTAGAAGGTCTTCGGCAAACCGCCGGGGATCCTGTCCCGTCTCGATGACCTTGTCGACGACGCCGAAGACCGTCGCACCGTCATGGGCGGCCAGGGCGTCGATGACTTCGTCGAGCAACGAGTCGGGCGTGTAGCCGAGAAGGGTCGACGCCAGGTCATAGGTGACTCCATCTGGACCGGCACCGCCGAGCAACTGGTCAAGGATGCTCAGTGTGTCGCGGACCGAACCCGCGCCGGCACGGACGACCAGCGGCAGCGCCAGGGCATCGAGCTTGACGCCCTCGGCCTGGCACAACTGCAAGAGGTAGTCACCGAGCACCTTTGGCGGGACCAATCGGAACGGGTAGTGATGAGTGCGCGAACGAATCGTGCCGATGACCTTGTCCGGCTCTGTGGTCGCAAAAATGAACTTGAGGTGTGGCGGCGGTTCTTCGACGAGTTTGAGCAGGGCATTGAAGCCTTGCGGCGACACCATGTGGGCCTCATCGATGATGTAAACCTTGTAGCGGCTGTTGACCGGGGCAAAAAAGGCGCGTTCTCGCAGGTCACGGGCGTCATCGACACCTCCGTGGCTGGCGGCGTCTATTTCGATGACGTCCATACTGCCGGGGCCGCCACGTGCAAGGTCGCGGCAACTCTGGCACTCGCCACATGGATCGGCGATCGGCGCCTTCTCGCAATTGAGGGCGCGGGCGAGGATACGGGCGCTTGTTGTCTTGCCACAACCACGCGGACCCGAGAACAAATAGGCGTGATTGACACGGTTGGCTGCGAGGGCGTGGCGCAGGGGCTCGGTGACGTGATCCTGACCGATGACTTCGGCAAAAGTCTCGGGGCGATAGCGGCGATACAGCGCAAGCGGGGCGTCCACGTTAGAACCCTAACGACGTGGCCTGACATTGACTATTCCGAGGCCTGAACGGGCCGCAAAAAGCCGACTGGACACAATGGTCATGTGGCCGAATCGAGCGAGATCTACAAGACGATCGACTTCGCCCTGCGCGTAGGCGAAATGCTTCTCTCCAATGGCGCCGGCGCCCCCGATGTTTCGGCCACGATGGGCTCAGTCGTCCACCATCTCGGCCTCCGCGGGGCCGTCGTCGACGTGACGTTCACATCTCTGTCGATCAGCTATCAGACAAGCATCGAGGAACCCACTTTTCTTCAGACGCGCCACGTCAGGCAACGCGACATCGACTACGACGACCTGACGGCGGTCGACCACCTGGTCACATCACTCCTGCTCAATGAGGTCACCCGCGACAAGGCCCGCACGGCGCTTGCCCAGATCGCTTCTTCGGGCCACCGGACGCCGCGTTGGGCGATCACTGTCAGTTGGGGATTCATCGGCGCCGGTGTCGGCCTGCTGCTCGGCGGCGACTGGATCGTCGTCCTGATCGCTTCGATCGCTGCAATGGGCATCGAAGTGATGCAGCGATTCATGTCCCGCCGTCGGTTCCCCTTCTTCTACCAACAAGTCGCCGGGGGTCTCTTTGCCACGCTGTTAGCGGTGAGCGTCGCCGCAATCGACGTGCCCGTCGACCCTTCACTCGTCATCACCTCGAGCATCGTCATGCTGCTCGCCGGTCTCGGTTTCATCGGGGCGATGCAGGATGCACTCAGTGCCTACTACATCACCGCCGGTGCTCGCCTTCTCGAAGTGATAATCGCTACCGCCGGAATCATCGTCGGCGTGAGCGGCGGCCTCTCGATCGGTTCCGCCCTCGGAGTCGACATCGGCCTCGAGCCGGCGACGACGGGTCTGTCACACATACCGATCATGACTTTCGGCGCCGCCCTTTGTGCGTCGGCGTTTGCGTTTTCGGCGCATGCCCCACGGCGCGTACTCATACCGATCGCCCTCGTCAGCGGTGCGGCAACGGCGCTCTATTTCCTCATGACCAAACATGGCGTCGGTCAGGCCTGGGCCTCTGCGGTTGCCGCAATCGCCATCGGCATCGTCAGCTACACCGTTGCCGGCTGGGTCCGCGTGCCACCTCTCGTGATCCTCGTGTCAGGAATCGTGCCGCTCCTGCCAGGCCTCTCCATCTATCGGGCCCTCGCCCTCATGGCCGACGGTGACAGCTCCGGCATCCTTGCTCTGACAACCGCCGCGGCCATCGCGATTTCGTTGTCGTCCGGCGTCATCCTCGGTGAGTATGTCGCTCAGCCGCTCAAGCGCGAAGCGCGCCGACTCGAGCAACGACTTGCCGGTCCGCGCCTCGTCGGCCCGCTACGCGCACGCTCGGTGAGAAAAGGTTCTACCGGCAAAAAATAAGCGCTCGCTTACCAAGTGTGGAACACTGTTGATGTCACTGATATCGGATCTTTCGGCGCCACCGCGCGCATACATCCAGGAGCCACTCGATGAAGTTGCAATTGTCGCCAGAGGATGCCGCCTTCCGCGAGGAGATGCGGACGTTCTTCACCACCAAGGTGCCGCAGGAGATCCGCGACACCGTCGCGGCTCGACGCGAGCTCACCAAGGAACAGATCGTCGAGACCCAGCGGATCCTCAATGCCGCCGGTCTCGCCGTCCCCAATTGGCCGGTCGAATGGGGTGGCCGGGATTGGTCGCCGTTGCAGCGCCACATCTGGCATGAAGAAATGCAGCTCGCCTCCGTTCCGATCCCGCTCGCTTTCAACGCTTCGATGGTCGGTCCGGTCATCGCCGCCTTCGGCTCGCAGGAAATCAAGGAACGCTTCCTGGCCAAGACGGCCAACCTCGACATCTGGTGGTCGCAGGGATTCTCCGAACCGGATGCGGGCTCCGACCTGGCTTCGCTTCGGACTACCGCCGTGCGTGACGGCGACGAATACATCGTCAACGGGCAGAAGACGTGGACGACCCTCGGCCAGTACGGCGACTGGATCTTCAACTTGGTCCGCACCAATCCCGAGGCCGAGAAGCGCCAGCAGGGCATCTCGTTCCTGTTGATCGACATGACCTCCCCCGGTGTGACCGTCCGGCCGATCGAGTTGATCGATGGCGGCCACGAAGTCAACGAAGTGTTCTTCGACAACGTCCGTGTTCCGATCGCGAACCTGGTCGGCGAGGAGAACAAGGGCTGGGACTACGCGAAGTTCCTGCTCGGCAACGAACGCGTGGGCGTCGCCCCGGTCGGTTCGTGCAAACGACTGCTCGCCCAGGCGAAGGTCTACGCACAGACCGCAGGCCCCGGCGGTATGTCGCTGCTCGACGACCCGCTCGTCGCTTCGCAGATCGCCGACCTCGAGAACGAGCTGTTGGCCCTCGAGCTCACCGCCCTGAGGGTCGTCGCACATTCGAGTGACGGCAAGCCGCACCCGGCCTCATCGGTACTCAAACTGCGCGGCACCGAGTTGCAACAGGAGATCACCGAACTCATCGTCGACTTCGCCGGCCCGGCCTCGCTCGCCTCAGGAGCCGGAGCCGATTCGGACCTGGCCGACTGGACCAAAGTCGCGACTCCGCAATATCTCAACTTCCGCAAGGCCTCCATTTACGGCGGATCCAATGAGGTGCAGCGCACCATCATCGCCGGCACGATTCTGGGACTGTGAGCTGACATGGACTTCACTCTTGACACCGAACAGGTCGCCCTTCGCGACGCCGTACGCAGCCTGCTGACCAAGGACTACGACTCCTCCGAGACCCGACGCGCGGTCGTCAACGGAGAAGAGCCCGGCTGGCAGGCCGGCACCTGGAATCGCCTGGCCGACATGGGTGTCCTCGGACTCCCATTCGCCGAGGAAGACGGCGGTATGGGTGCCGGTCCCGTCGAGGTCTCGATCGTCGCCGAGGAGATCGGACGGGTGCTCGCGCCCGAACCGTTCATCGGCGCCATCGTCCTCGCGGGCGGACTGATCTCGACTGTCGGCACTTTTGAACAGCGCGGCGAACTGCTGTCGGCCATCGCCGAAGGCACTCTCGTTCCGGCCTTCGCCGGCAGTGAACCGACAGGCCGTTGGAGCGTTGCCGCCTCGGGAGTCACTGCGTCCGAAGACAACGAGCAGTGGACCCTGACCGGCGTCAAAGAGCCGGTGCTCGGCGGCGCCCGGGCCGACCTGCTGATCGTGTCGGCCAAGGTCGGCCACGGGACCGGACTCTTCACGGTCACCGCGGATGCAGCCGGTCTCACTCGCGATGGCTACAAGACCCACGATGGAGGTCGGGCCGCACGCGTGACGTTCGACGCAACTCCGGCTACGCCGCTGGGTGAAGCCGGAGCCGACCAGACTGCTGCAATCGAAGCCGCGATTGCGCGTGCACAGATCGCGTATTGCCACGAGGCCGTGGGAGCCATGGAGGTCGCGCTGGACACGACCAGCTCATACCTCAAGACTCGCAAGCAGTTCGGTGTCACGCTCAACAAGTTCCAGGCACTGACATTCCGAGCGGCAGACATGTATGTCTCGCTCGAGCTCGCCAAGAGCATGGTGCTGTGGGCCACGCTCGTTCTCGATGCCGGCGAAGATGCGCTCGAAGCCGCGTCACGGGCGAAGCTGATCGTGAGCCGCACGGGGCGACACATCGGCCAGGAGGCTATCCAGCTGCATGGCGGAATCGGTATGACAGCCGAATACAGCGTCGGGCACTACGTGAGTCGGCTCACCGCGATCGAGCACACGCTCGGTGACGGTCGCCATCATCTCGCGCAGTTGGCCGCGGGAATCGGCGACCACGATGTCGTCGACGCCCTGCGCTGAGCTCGCGACGGAGCTAGGGAACGTAAGGACCCCTCGCGCACCCGGTAGAGCTCACTGACCCTTGCTGCCTTCCGGCCCTGGGGGAGTTGGGTGATATGCCGCCGCGCGAGGGGCTACGCCAATCTTAACGGCCCATGCCCGAGGCACTGAATCGGGACCCGGGCGATCAATGAGAGAGGAACAGGTTCAGTCGTTCCCAGGTTTGTGGCCCGACCTTGCCGTCGACAATTAGACCGTTGGCCTTCTGGAACTTGATCACAGCAGCTCGGGTGATCGGCCCGAAGTCCCCGTCTTCGGGGATGCAGCTGGTGCCGGGACCGACACCGTTGACCATCGACTGCATCTCCTGCGTCTCGCGCAGGTAGTGACCTCTAGTGGCGATCGAAAGCATGTGTCCGGGGAATGCCCTCAACGGTTCTTCGAGTGCAGTGCAGATCCGTCCGGCCGTCGACAATGTCCCAGGCTTGGCCGCCGTGGGCTTTGGCTTTGCGGTGGCTGTGGTGGCTGACGACGTGGGGCTCGGCGAGGTCGTCGTGGTTGCACTCGGCTTCACCGTGGCCGTTGTGGCGGCCGCGGCAGGCTTGTCCGACGTCGATCCGCAACCGGTCAGTACGACCGTGCACAGCGAGACGGCAAGAAAGGCTGATCGAACGGGGCTCATGGCGCTCATGCTAGTGCCGCCAGAGTGTCCCGATGACAGGTATTGATGAGCAAGCCGGTAACCTCATCCGCGGAGGATTCGCATAGTGGCCTAGTGCGCTCGCTTGGAAAGCGGGTTGAGTGAAAGCTCTCAGGGGTTCGAATCCCCTATCCTCCGCTGCAACGCAAGGAGCCAGCGCGTCGTCACCACGACGAGACCGCGCTGGTTCCTTCGCGTCCGGGCCAATGAGGAGGCTTGCCGCCGCCTAACTGACGGATTTCGGGGAGGAGCTCTGCGACGGAGTCCCCTATCCTCCGCTGAGAGCTTGGGGAAGTCAGAGACCTTGCCTGTTCCGGGCACGTACGACCACGGCAACACCGAGGCCAATGATCGCGAGCACGACAACGCCGCCGACGACCAATCCGGTCGGGAACGACTTCCCGTCGGATGCGGGCTTGGGTTTGGGCGCCGGCTTGGCCTTAGGCATCACCTTTGCCTTGGCAAGGTATTGCTGCGCGTAGGCGTTGCCCGGCTGCTCGTCAACGACGGCCTGAAGCTTCGCGACGGCGAGGTTCTTGTTGCCGGCGAAGTACGCATCGATCCCGGCCTTGTAGTCCTGGCTGACAGTCCCCGATTTGGCTTCGACTCCCTTTCCGGCCAGGAGATCGGCGATCAGGGACACGGGTCGGATGAAGTCGAACGAGTTGCTCTCGTTGCGGGCGCCGAAACTGTTGAAGCCAACAACGGCACCCGATTTGGGATCGACCGAGGGACCACCACTCATACCGCCTGACAACCCTGCGGAGACTCCGTATGTAGAAATGCGTCCGCCCTTCCCGACATGCTTTTTGGAGATGACCGATCCGGTCTCGAACGACGGCGTCTGGTCGATGAGGTCGATCGGACCGACCGACCCAGGAAATCCGAAGGCCACGATCGGCGCCGTCACGGTCGGGTGCCCGGTTGCCGAAAGCCGAAGGGCCACGAGGTCCTTCTGTTCGATCTTGAGCAGGCCTGCATCGCCTTCGTCGGATGTCTGGGATGCCAGGACCTTGGCGTCGAACTTCGGACCCCGATCGGTGGTTCCCAAAGGGAGGCTCAGCCTGAGGTCCACCGAAATACCCGGCGCCTTCTCCTTCCCCTTTTCACCGCCGATCGAGTAGTCAGCGGCCGCATCACTGACCGACACGTCGTCCTTGTAGTAGTGGTGATCGATGGCCCACCGTGCCGCGGTCTTCTTGAAGTTGTCGGTGACTTCGTTGGGGTCGAGGCAATGGCCAGCTGTCGCGACGTAGCCGTCGGAATTCACTACGAAGCCGGTGCACCGGTATGAGAGTTCGAAGATCGCTGTGACGTTGTCGTGACCGACGAACCGATGGTTGTTGTTGTCGTAGACCTTTGACGACCAACCGATGTGGACATACGCCAGGCTCGGGCTTATCAGCGCCCTGAGGTGCTCGTTGCTGTCATCGGCCGACGCGGTCGAACTGATCGTCATGGCGAGCATGACGAGTGTCACCAGGGTCGCGAGTTTTCGGCGAGTCACCGAATCATCGTCCCGTACAAGCGTGAGTCGTTAGATCGGATTGCCGCAATTCAGGCAGAACTTCGCTCCTTCAGCAGCCTTCGTTCCGCACGATGGGCAGAAATGCGCTGCACTCGCCTGCTCCGAAGTGATCGCCTCCGGCGACGGCGGCGGGGCGGTCGGCTTCTGGAATCCCACCGCATCTGGCACGGGCTCTGGAGCATCCGGCGTCATAACCAAGGTCGAGGTGCTTCCGGGTGACGCAGGCGCCTCGGCCGGCGGCGTCGGTTCTGGGGCGATCGGCGGAGTTGGGGGCATGGCGGCCGCGGCCGGAGCTGCCGGCATCGGCCCCATTCCTGCGGTCGGACCAGAAGAGCCACCCGAGCCACCCTTGTTCCTCATCTTCATCAGGAGAGCACCCACGCCTCCCAGCAGGACGATCAGCGCAACGGCGATTCCCGCGACGAGACCCGTCGGGAATGGATCGGGCAACTTCTTCGCCTTCGCCAGATACTTGTTCGCGAACTCGTTCGAGGGCTGCTCATCGACAACCGCCTGGAGATTCTTGACGGCGTTGTCCTTGTCTTTGGCGAAGAATGCATCCAGCCCGGCCTTGTAGTTCACGCTGAGCTTGCCGATGGTGTTCTTGACACCCTCGCCACCCATCAACTCGGTGATGATCGAACTCGGTCGCGCGAAGTTGAATGCCTGGGTCTCATCGGCATTGCCGAAACTCGTGAAACCCAAAACCTGTGAATCGTTCACATCGACAACCGGGCCGCCACTCATACCTCCGGTGGTTGCCGCGGAAACTTCGTACACGCTCGAAAGCCCACCGCTGATCGTCCTCTTCGAGCTGATGGAGCCGTCCTTGTACGACGGCGTCAGGTCGGCGTCGGTGACTTCGCTGACGGAGCCGGGATAGCCGACAGCCACGATGTCCTTGCCGACCTCGAGGTTCCTCGACGATGCGAGCTTGATGGCCTGAAGGCCTGTCTGGTCGATCTTGAGCAGGGCCCCGTCGCCATCGTCGAAGTTCTGGAACTTCAACACCTTTGCCGCATAACTCTTGCCGGTCTTAATGCCACCCGCAGACACAGACCATGAGCAATGAACGCCAAGATCGGGCGTGTCAGCCTTGATTCCATAGACCGCGTAGTCGCCTACTCGGTCATCAGGTGTCAGGTTGGCATCTGAGTAGTAGCCGTTGTCGATCGCCCACTGGGCGCCCTGCTTCTTAAACGACGCGTAGTCGAGTTGATCTGGGTCGACGCAGTGTCCCGCCGTCGCAATGTAGCCATTCGGATTGACTACATAACCCGTGCAGAAGTACGTGTCCGAGAACGACTGGTCGCCGCTCTTGGTCCCGAGGTAACGCTTGTTGAAGGTGTCATAGATGCGGACCGTCCACTTCATCTCTACATAGACGACGCTCGGCTCGACATACGCACTGACCTTTTCGAGCTTCGTGGGTCCGCCACCGGTGTCGTCCGCGGCAGCTGCCGTGGCACTCAAGAAGAGGCTGACCAGCCCAAAGACCATGAGCATCGAGATCTTCTTCATAGTCGACTCCATCCAGGAGTGGACTT
>JBDSQP010000241.1:0-1647 GCA_039929755.1 Aeromicrobium sp.
GCCGACACTGCGGAGAGTTCGACAAACCGGCGATTGGTATGGCCGCTGATCAGCGAGGCGATTGTCGTCTTGCCCGTGCCGGGCGGACCCCAGAGCAGAATGGTCAACGGCTGATCGCCGTCGATCACCTGACGTAGAGGCGATCCCGGGGCGAGGAGATGCTCCTGACCGATGAGTTCGTCGAGCGTCCTGGGTCGCATACGTACGGCCAACGGCGCCGACGCGTGATCGGATCCGCTCAGGCTGCCGCCGCCCGGCACCGTTGGCGGTGCATCAGGCAAATCGAACAGGCCATCGCTCATTTGCCAACCCTATCTCCCGCCAGCGACGCCGGGATCAGGCTTGTGACTCTGTCTCCGTCGACTTCTCTTCGGGGACGAAGTCGACGCCCGTCTCTTTGCGTTGTGCGGCCGTGATCGGTGTGGGTGCGCCCGTCAATGGGTCGGCGCCTGAAGCGGTTTTGGGGAATGCCATCACGTCGCGGATCGATTCGGACCCGGTGAGCAATGCCAGCACGCGATCAATACCCAGTGCGATCCCGCCATGCGGAGGCGGTCCGAACTTGAAGGCCTCGAGAAGGAATCCAAACTGCCCTTCGGCTTGATCATGGGTGAGACCCAGCACCTCGAAAACCCGTGATTGCATCTCGGAGCGATGGATACGGATCGACCCACCACCGAGTTCATTGCCGTTGAGCGTGATGTCGTACGCCTGGCTCAACGCGGATGCAGGGTCCGTGTGGAAGGTGTCGGCGAATTCGGGTGCTGGGGCGGTGAACGGATGGTGGATCGACGTCCAGGCATCCGAACCGTCTTCGCCCTCGATGCGCTCAAACATTGGAGCGTCGGTCACCCAGAGGAACTCCCAGCGCGAATGGTCGATGAGCTCACAACGTTCGCCGACTTCGACGCGCACGGCGGCGAGAAGTCCCTTGACGTCGTTGTATTCACCGGCGCCGAAGAAGATTGCGTCGCCAACAGCCGCTCCTGCATGAGCCACCAGGCCCTCGCGCTCGGCGTCAGAAAGGTTCTTGGCGACGGGCCCCCCAAGGGTTCCGTCTTCCTGGACGAGTACGTAGGCGAGACCACGTGCGCCCCGGGCCTTCGCGAATTCCTGCCACGCATCGAGGGTGCGGCGGGGCTGAGAGGCTCCGCCGGGCATGACTACGGCGCCGACGTGCCAGTCGCGACCCTTGGGCGCGAAGACGCGGAATGGTGTGTCCTTGAAGAAATCAGTGAAGTCGACGAGTTCGAGTCCGAAGCGCATGTCCGGGCGGTCGATTCCGAAACGACGCACAGACTCTTCGAACGTCATACGGGGAATCGGAGTCGGGATCTCGTAGCCCACGACGTCCTTCCAGATGCGTACGAGCAGCTTTTCGGTCAGCGCGTAGATGTCCTCTTCTTCGAGAAAGCTCATCTCAATGTCGAGCTGCGTGAATTCGGGCTGGCGGTCGGCGCGCGAGTCCTCATCACGGAAACAGCGGGCAATTTGGTAGTAGCGCTCCATGCCAGCACCGCTCGCAGGCACTCGACGGGCTGCAGAAGGCACTGCGCCTCGACGCTCCACCGGTCAGGATCGAGTGCTTCGACATCTCCAACCTCATGGGCACCCACACGACGGCGTCGATGGTCGTGTTCGAGGGCG
>JBDSQP010000242.1:0-3804 GCA_039929755.1 Aeromicrobium sp.
GCAGGCTGACCCACGGGAAGACAGATGGAGAGCAACCACAACGAAGGCGCCACCAGCCGCGAGGACGAGGCCATGACCCCGATCGTCGAGCCCGAGTGGGCCATGGCGACGATCGTGTTCGTTGATATTCGCGGTTTCACCAGCTTCGCCGACCGATCGACTGCGCGCGAGGCTGTCACATACCTGAACGAGTTCTTCGGCCTGATCGTGCCGATACTGACGGGCCACGGTGGCCACGCAAACAAGTTGCTGGGCGACGGGCTACTCGGAGTCTTCGGCGTGCCGGCGCGTCTGGGCGGCCACGCCGATTGTGCACTCGCTGCCGCGGAGGACATCCTGAGCGCGGTCGATTCCGAATTTGGCGAGCGCTGCCGGATTGGTATCGGGATCAACTCCGGGCTCGTGATAGTCGGAACGATAGGTGGAGGGGGGCTGACCGAGTACGGCGTCATCGGCGACCCTGTGAACGTTGCCGCACGCGTCCAGAACGCGACCCGAGAACTTGGGGAACCGTTGCTGTTGACCGAGTCCACGCGCGCCCTGCTCGATCGCCGCGACGCCCCGCTGAAAGCGTGCGGGTCTGTGCTTCTGAAGGGCAAGGACAAACCGGTGGCGGTTTATGCCCTCGATTCGCGGGAAGACTAGTTCCTGAGTGAGCCGAGGCCGAGTACGGCGGCGAGGCCGAGCGCGCTCCGCGGGTGATAGGCCGACGTCCACAGCCCTCCGTGCGCGGCGTTGATCGCTTCGTCCTGCCACGGTTCCTGCTGATCGGCGGCGCCAGCGCGGAGGTCATAGACCAGCAGGGCCGCCATCAACGTATTGCTCGTAGACGGATCGAACACCTCGACTCCGAAACGGTGCGCACCGGCATACGCGGCGGCGAGGGCCTTGTTCTTGAGGACCGATCGGGTCCGGGTCGCCGGCGCGACATTGAGCGAAACGGTCAGGCCTTCGTGCCGGGCCGTAGTCGCGCGCCACCGCTGAACCCTCTTGGCCAACGCGTAGTTGGGCCCCTGTTGAGGCACGAGCGAATCGCATAGGCCCGGATCGGCGCCGGGCGGGTAGTTGCGTTGAAGCAGTCTTCCGCCGCTGATGACCCGCAACGGTTGCCTCGCGAGCTTGGACACGCTTCGCCGGTCGTAGGCGTTGTTGGAGAGGTCGACGACGTCGCCAGGTACGGCAAATACATCGGTCGGTGTTGCCAGGAAGGCGAGAGCGGTGTCGGGGCGGTGCGTAGTCAGGTGGGCGCCTAGGGCATCGGCCGCCATCGAGACGCGGACGTGCATGGGCCCGTCGGCGTAGCAGTAGTTGCCCACAACAAGACGTCCCTTGAAACTGTCCAGCCAATGCGCGACGGAGGGGAGTTCGTCGACGAGGTTGGCGCCGTAACTGGAGTCCGCGTCGGTCACGATGCGGGCAGGCATGTGTACGCGGCCTGCGCCTTCAGAGGCAGCCTGAGTGAGTCTGTCCTGAACGGCCGAGGTTGGCAGATCTACCGCGGCGACATCCGCGCCCCACCGCAAAAGGGCACGCATCGGACCCATTTCGGCACCGGCGCCGAGGACAACGACCGTGTCGCCCTCCAGGCGAAGCCATTCGGGATTGGCCTGAACGGCGCGTACGGCCTCGGCGCAACTCGCAGTGATGACTCCGCGGTCCACCCACGAATCGAGCTGGCCGAGCAAGGCATTGCCGCTCAGTCGCTGGCCCTTGTAAGGGATGGACAGTTCCGTTTCGGGTTTGGCGTGGCCGACAAGCGTCTGTGTGTGGAAGGCCTGCGACAGCGGGAGAGTGTCGATGGCCGCATCGAGCGGGACGTCGTCGTAACGCATCTCGGCATGCATGGACTCGAGTCCGTTTGCCGCGATCGAATGGGCCGACGGGGGTTCGCCGATGCCTGCCTCGACAGCCCGACGGAAGTGGGTCAGGTAGTTGCGGCGCCAGTTGGTCTCGTTCTCGACTGCGCGCGCACCGACCGGATCGGCCTTGCGGAGAGCATCGGCCAGTACCTTGCGCGCCGTCGAGGACGTGCTTTCGGACGGGAAGCTGACTCCCTCATGTGAGCTCATATCGCCAGAGTAGGAGCGATTTTTTGTTACTGACGAGTCTCCGCGTGAGTAACCCCCAAGAATTCACGTGCCCGAAACCAATCCCTCCCCGGGACGGCCCCGAACTAGTGTCGTGAACACTTCTGAAGTAGAACGAGCTAAAGCACCAGGGTTGGCCCCCTGGTGGGCCGGCGCACTGGCTGGTCTTCTGGCCGCCGCTACCGGCGTCAGCGTTGCCACAGGGGTTGCCGCCGTGCTCAAGGGTGTCCCGTCCCCGATCGAATCCGTCGGTAACCAGGCCATCGATCAGGCGCCGCCGTTCCTCAAAGAGTTTGCGGTCAAGAACTTCGGTACGCACGACAAGCCGATCCTCATCGGCGGTGTCATCGTCACCCTCGCAGTAATCGCCATGTGCGCCGGCATCATCGGCCGCACCAAGCCCCGACGCTCCTTCGGCATCGTCGCCCTCGTCGGGTTGGTAGCCGTCGGCGCGGCCGCGATCGACCGCACGGCCACGGCCAACAAGGCTCTGACCATGGTCCCGTCAGTTTTGGCGCTCATCATCACGCTGATCGCTCTCCGTTTCTTCCTCAGTTCCCTGCAATTCGTTCGTAAGAGTGGCGACGAACTCCCCGCCGGATTCAACCGCCGAAGGTTCCTTCAGGGCGTCCTCGGCACGAGTGCCCTCATCGTCGTTGGCGGGGCCGTTGGAAAGCTGTTCGGCAACGCCGCCGCCGCGGCCTCACGCGCCGGCATACGCATCCGCCGTCCCGCCGATGTCGCCCCGCCCGTGCCCGCCGGCACCGAGATCGGCCTTAAGGGTGTTCATCCGTACATCACGTCGAATCGTGACTTCTACCGCGTTGACACCGCGCTTCGCATCCCCGATGTGCCTGCAGAGGGTTGGTCCCTTCGCGTGCACGGCATGGTCGACAAGGAACTGAACCTCAGCTTCCGCGACCTCATGGCGATGTCGCTGGTCGAGCGACGCATCACCCTCACCTGCGTCTCGAACGAGGTCGGTGGCCCGTATGTTGGCAACGCCACCTGGATCGGGGTGCCGATCAAGGACATCCTCGCCATGGCCGGTGTCAAGGCTGGCGCCGACGCCATAAAGACGACCAGCGCTGATGACTGGAGCGCCGGCACTCCGCTGGAAACAGTCACTGATGCCCGCAACGCCATCATTGCGATCGGCATGAACGGCGAACCGCTGCCGCTTGCTCACGGCTTCCCGGCGCGAGTCGTCGTACCCGGCCTTTACGGATTCGTGTCGGCCACCAAATGGCTCGTCGACCTCGAAGTGAGCCGATTCGCCGACTTCAAGGGCTATTGGACGACTCGTGACTACGACGCCTTGGCACCCATCAAGATGTCTTCGCGCATCGACGTCCCGCGTTCGTTCCAGTCGGTTCCGAAGGATTCGGTCCGTATCGGCGGCTCGGCGTGGGCACAAGCGATCGGCATCCGGCGAGTCGAGATCAAGGTCGACGGCGGCGACTGGCACGACGCCGAGCTCGGCACCGAAGACAACATCGAAACCTGGCGTCAGTGGTCCTGGAAATGGGACGACGCAACACCGGGCCGCCATACCGTCACAGTCCGCGCGACCGATGCGAACGGCAAAACACAGACTTCCGAGCGGGCGAGCATTCGCCCGAACGGAACGACCGGCTGGCACAGCGTCCAGTTCACGGTCACGTAAGCCATATCCACCGCAACACCCATCCGAAGAAGCAACACCCAACTGCACCAT
>JBDSQP010000243.1:0-2026 GCA_039929755.1 Aeromicrobium sp.
CAGATCGCGCTCTTCGACACCTCGGATCTCGCCCACGTACGGCGTCTGGATGTCGAGCATTTCAGGGGCGCTTCCGCGGTCGCCAGTCAGGATCCGCGCGCGTTTACCTGGCTGCCGAAACTGAACACGGCCCTCACCGTCCTCCAGAAGAGCAATGGCGGGTATTTGGCGGCGGTGACGATACGGGACGGAAGGCTCCGCTCGACCCTGACACGAGTGGAGTACGGCGACGACACGGCTCAGGTGCGTACGTTCGGCCTGCCTGACGGCCGCATCGTGCTCGTCACCGGCGAGGACGTACGGTTCTTCAGGCTTCCGTGATCGAGACGGTCGGGACGTTTGGGACATAGTGAATATGAGAGTGCGGCCCCGGTTGGTCGTTGCCGCGACAGGACGGAAGGACGACACATGCGTCGAACTGTGATTTCCCTTCTCGTCCTCGTCGCCCTGACCGGTTGTGGCGGGGGCCCGATGGTGTCAGGGGCGCTACCTGCGCCGACGCCGTATGGCGGTCCGATGAGCGTGCCCGTCGATGATGCCGATGAGGCAAACGTGGCGGAGCGGTCCGGTGCCGCCGGGCGTTCACTGGAGTGCGACGGCAAGCCCTATCGGGGCGGAATCGCTGACTACAGCGACGGGCTCGTGTCCGTTCAGGACAGCGGCAAAGATGCCTTGCAAGACGTGTTCACGTCGGAAGGATTTGCGAATACGCTCCCCGATAACGGTTATCGGGTCGAGCGGACCGATGGCGGCCGGGTGCTGTATTCATACGACGTCGCGAAGCACACCAAGATCGCGTTCATCGCATCCGATGCGATCAAGGACTACAAGCACCAGACTGGCTGGGGCATCGAGTCGTGGGCTCAGTGCGACCCGGCCGAGTTTCCCGAGTCCGTGACTAGGACACTCGGCATCGACGTGTGGCAGGACGCATCCGGTGCTCGCGTCCCCATCTCTCGCGTCCAATCCTTCAAGGGCGCCGAGCATTGCAACTGGGAGGACGTCACCTTCCTGCGGGTAGTCATGAGCGGCACCACTGTCGAGTATGTGCGTGATCCGTACGGCACGCTCGAGGACAGCCTTCCCTCGGCCTATGACGGCTCGGCGACTCTTCCCGATCGCGCCACTGACACCGGTCTGCGACATGCCGGCCGACAGCTGTGGCTCGGTCCGGATCGTGCGGCCTATCTCGTGAATCTCGATGACAATGCAGAGGTCGAGCGCTGGCCGGCAGCCGAGCGATCGATCGGTTGCGCCTGATCGTCATCTATGTCGGCAGATCATGCAGCATCTTCTCGGACTGCCTCGGCGTCATCGGCGTACACCCGCGTGCAACCGCATCGGCAATGATGGCCGGCTCCGCGAGCATGAGTCGCCAGCCGCGAGGCACCAGGACGTGGGGAGCCTTCCGTCCCTCGCGCAGATCGCGGCTGAGCCTGAGCAGGAACGTGATGAACCGGTGGTGCCGAACGCAGATCGCGACCTCGAGCATGCCCGTCTGGCGACATTCGTCGATGATCGTGGTCGCGAAAAGCCCCTCGGCGACGAACCGCCCGCCGGGTGCCGACAACGTATGGACACCGGTTCGTTCGCTCTTCCCCAAGTCATACAGGGGAACCTCGGCGTTGCCGGTTTGGCAAAGCGAAGTGATCGCCTCAATAGCCGCCTCGTGATCCCAAGACGCCGGATCGTCCCAGTCGATGATGCCGAGCGAGCTTTGTGGCATACCGGGATCGGAGTGTTCGCGATAGAAGTCGTCGAGACGCAGAACCGGCAGCCCGAGCCGCGCGGCAAGACGCGATTTGCCGGACCCTGAAGGTCCGGCGAGTACGACAACGCCCATAGGGAACAACCCTAGGACAGTCCGAATTCGTTGCCGATTTGGCTGTCGGTACGGGTCACTAGATTCGTTGTATGGAACAAGTCCTCGATCCCGGCGCCGTGACGCTTGACCGAATGTCGGTCCTGCAACGACGGATCGCGGGGCTCGAAGCAGAGCTCGCCAAGGAGATGGTGGACTTCACCG
>JBDSQP010000244.1:0-2776 GCA_039929755.1 Aeromicrobium sp.
ATCGAGTATCCGTCGAGCTTCGAATCCACGTCGGAGTAGTCACCGAAGGCGGACGGCTTGTAAGTCAGTGTCTCGAGGGCGGTCCGGAACTCATCGCGACCATTAAGCAACGCCTGCCAAAACAGCATCGCCGTGCCAAGCGGGGTAAAAGGAGTTGGTCCCTCGGGACCGAACATGGCTTCCATGGCAGCAGCGCCGTCAACGATTTCGAGTGGTAGGGGTGCATCGTCATTGTTGGTAGCCATGGGGCGATCATAGGGTTGCAGCCGGACAATTTCGGCCCAGCTGCCCAACTCGGTCTCGAGCCGAACGCATCAAACTGGGTGAAATGACTCAGGTCGCGACCTCACAAATCCGGCCTCCAAAAGTTTTTCATAGTCCCATCGGGCACCTGCCGCGAGCGTCGTGTTCTCGGCAGCAGCGCGCCTTCGTTAGGCACTAAGGCCTGCTCAAGTTGCCTGTGGCCGACGTCTAGAAGTATCAACGTGAGTTCTGTTCCAGGATCGTCGTCGGCAGGTCTATTTCGTGTAGGTGGCTGAAATTGTGGCGGTGAAGCTCATGACTGCAGGCGTCTGGACGTCCAGGCTTTTCTGTTGCTTGATGAGGATCGCTTCTGTGCCCAGGAGTTGGCCTGTCAAGGGGCTGATGATCAGCACAAGTCGGTATTGATTGCGATTGGTTGGAATGAGTGAGATCCCGATGCCGGGCCGGTTGGCACGGTCTTCGACTTTGCCAAGGAGGCGGAACCCTCGTTCTTTGGCGAGTACTTTCCAAAATGTTGACGCCACCTGAGGCGGAATAACGTATTTGCTGTAAAGGTCGGCGATCTGGTTGTAGAGGCATAAGGAACGCAGTGTGCCTGGGTCGCGTGCTGTGCACCCTGCTCGTTTGAGGAGCGCTGCGCGCACTCCGTCGGCGCTGGCTGGAAGGCTTTTGACGAAGTTGGCGTCAAGGGAGCCCTTGGGCTCTGTTTCGTCTGCGGAGTCGGGCTGCTGTGGTGAGGCGCCCACGGAGAGGCCGCGGCCGTCGGGAGAAAGCGGCTTTCCGCTCCTTTCGACGGTCCTCAATGAGCCGTCTGGTCGTAACCACGTTTCCTCGATTTGAGGAATCTGGACCGTGTGGGACTTGCTGGTTCCTTCATCGCCGATGTTCGCGAAGAGTGCGTTCGTGAGTACATGTTGGACGTCGCCTGAGGTTTCAGTCCCGCTGGAGGATTTGGCGACTTTTGAGAGTGCGAGCAGGTCCTTGACGGGATCTTCACCAGGAGCGAAGGCGATCTTCGAGGGTGAGGCGAATTGGTAGTTGAGGATCGGCGGTGTGTCTGCAATCGCCGTCGAAGTGTTCCAGGGTTGAATGACGCTCAATATGAGAACCGATCCTGCAGCTGCGACGCCAGTCGCCATTAGGACTCTCCGCCTGATGGCCTTGCTCTTCGACTCTTCCTGCTCGGCTCGGTCGTTGTCCCTCATCCGGGTAAGGAACTCGTCGGCGCTTTCTAATTCGATCCCGAGCAATTCAGGGGAAATGGTCTGACGCAATCCGGCGGCTTTGGCGGCCCTTCGGAGGAGCTCTGATTCACTCGATTCCGGTGACCGATCGTCGTGGTTCATGTGTTGGTTTCCGATTTCTGAATGTCACGAGGATCGTTCGCGCTTCGAATGTTCAATTCTGCAATTCTCTTTCGCACCCTACTCAGTCTGGTCGTGTATGCCGTGGTTGAGATTCCTACAAGAGCAGATGCCTCTGTGTCGCTGACTCCCTGAACGAACGCGATGTTCACCAGTTCCCGTTCTTCGCTATTGAGTTGGTTCCATACCCACCTGCCTGCGACTGAGTCGGCAACCGAGTCAGCAATGTCGGGGCTCGATGCGTGGCCGCTCAGGCTCGGGTAGTCGTCTATGAACCGGTTGTCGTGATGTTTCCTCCGGGTTCGCTGACGTTCATGGCGGACTTTGTTCTTCGCAATTCCGATGAGCCATGCCGGCCATTCATCGTGGTTGGATGGAACTTCGGTACGTGTACGCCAGAGCACTTCGAAGGTCTCGGCGACGACATCTCGTGCCTGATCCGGTGTCAATTGCCGTGCAGCGAAACTGAACACCACGGTCGCCATACGGACGTAGAGTTCCCTGAACTCTTCGTCTCTCACACGTCAAGGCTAGCGCCCTTTTCGGCCGAGTTCTCAGCAGTTTGTCGAAGTTGACAGGTAGACGGATCCGGCGCTGGTGAGCCAGCCGCTGAGGGCGGCGTTTTTGGCGCCAGGGTTGAAGCAAGCCCAGACGCCGCTGCCACCTGATCCTTCGTAAACATTGGAGCGTTTGGTGCGGTTGTTGTACAGAGATCCGGTGGTCGGCAGCGTGATCGCGTGATATGAGCCTGTGCTGCTGAACTTCTGAATGGTGCCGGTGTAGCTGGTTCCCGACCAGAGGCAAAGGTAGCCGCTCGGACAACTGCTCAGAGAGTTCGTCGATGCGCCGCTGGCATTCGCGACTGCAGGGATGGAACCGAGGGCGACAAACATGGCAGCGGACGCTAAGCGGGCCGCGAGGACTTTCTTGGAAGTATTCATACCGGCTCATCACACGAAGTACCCGAATTTCACCGACTGCCCGCAAAGATCTTTGCGAAAAAGAAAGTCTGAATTTGGGTGTGAATTTCGGACTCGGAATGTGATGAATGACTGTGAGCACCACGCAGACGCGTTGTCTGCCTTGGGTGACCGCTGTCGTATCGGTGATGTCCAAGGAGATGCCGTGAGCCGCAATGTGATTCGAAA
>JBDSQP010000245.1:0-6089 GCA_039929755.1 Aeromicrobium sp.
CGACGTGGAAGAGTGGTTCGAGGATCGGGACTATGCGGTCCCAGGTGTCCTGGTTGTCGGGGAAGCCGTGGACCAGGATGACCGTGGGCCCCTCGGTGTGACCGCTGCTCCGAACGTTCAGATGGACGCCGGCCGAGGCAACCATTTGGATACTCATGCTTACTCACTTTCCCAGTGTGACCTACCCAATGAGGCGAAAAACTCAGCAAACGGATAGAGTCCAAACGCCGTACGGAGCGTATCGGACGTCAACAAAGGACGGACATCACCGTGGATTTGATGGAATACCAGGCGAAGGAACTCTTCGCCAAGCACGACGTACCAGTAACCCTGGGAATCGTCGCCAATACTCCTGACGAGGCGAAGGCCGCTGCAGAGCAGCTCGGCGTCGTCGTGGTCAAGGCTCAGGTCAAGGCCGGAGGCCGCGGTAAAGCCGGCGGCGTGAAGCTGGCCAAAACCCCGGATGAAGCCAAGGCACACGCCGAGGCCATCCTCGGTATGGAGATCAAGGGCCTCACCGTCAACCGCGTGCTCATTGCGCCGGCTGCCGACATCGTCGAGGAGTACTACTTCTCTTATCTGCTTGATCGCGCGAACCGCAACTACCTCTGCATTGCCAGCGTCGAGGGCGGCGTGGAGATCGAAGAGGTCGCCAAGACCAACCCCGACGCCGTGCGCAAGATCTCGATCGACCCGCTTCGCGGTGTCGACGAGGCCAAGGCACGCGAGATCGTCGCGGACGCCAAGTTCCCGGCTGAGCTCGTCGAGCAGGCCGTCAACCTCGTCCAGCGGCTGTGGGATGTCTTCGTCAAGGAAGACGCCACACTCGTAGAGGTCAACCCGCTCGCCCGTCTTTCCGATGGAACGCTGGAAGCACTCGACGGCAAGGTCTCGCTCGATGAGAACGCCGAGTTCCGGCACGAAGACCACGCGGCATTCGAGGACAAGGCAGCTGCCGATCCGCTCGAAGCCAAGGCGAAGGCCAAGGGCCTCAACTACGTCAAGCTCGACGGCGAAGTGGGCATCATCGGCAACGGCGCAGGACTGGTCATGTCAACGCTCGACGTCGTCGCCTATGCGGGCGAAGCCCATGGTGGCGTCAAGCCGGCCAACTTCCTCGACATCGGCGGCGGAGCTTCGGCTCAGGTCATGGCCGATGGCCTCGACGTCATTCTCAATGACAGCCAGGTCAAGAGCGTGTTCGTCAACGTGTTCGGCGGCATCACGTCGTGTGATGCGGTTGCCAATGGCATCGTGGGCGCTCTCGAGCTCCTCGGCGACAGCGCAACCAAGCCGCTCGTCGTGCGACTCGACGGCAACGCTGTGGAGGAGGGTCGTCGCATCCTCGCCGAAGCGAATCACCCGCTCGTGACCCTCGTCGAGACCATGGACGGTGCCGCTGACCGCGCTGCCGAACTGGCCAACCAGTAGAGCAAGGACTGACATGTCGATTTTCCTCAACAAAGACTCAAGGGTCATCGTCCAAGGCATCACCGGCGGCGAAGGTACCAAGCACACGGCTCTCATGCTCAAGTGCGGCACCAATGTCGTAGGTGGCGTCAATGCCCGCAAAGCGGGCACGACCGTCACGCACACGACTGCAGACGGGCAGAGCATTGAGCTGCCAGTCTTCGGCACCGTCAAGGAAGCGATCGAAGCGACCGACGCCAACGTGTCCGTGGCCTTCGTTCCGCCGCCCTTCACCAAGGACGCTGCGATCGAGGCGATTGATGCCGAGATCGGTTTGCTCGTCATCATCACCGAAGGCGTGCCTGTGCAGGACACGGCCGAGTTCTGGGACTACGCCCAGGGCAAGAAGACTCGCATCATCGGTCCGAACTGCCCCGGCATCATCACCCCGGGCGAAGCCCTCGCCGGCATCACACCGGCCAACATTAGTGGCACAGGTCCGATCGGTCTCGTCTCCAAGTCGGGCACGCTGACCTATCAGATGATGTTCGAACTGCGCGACCTCGGTTTCACGACCGCGATCGGCATCGGTGGCGACCCGATCGTGGGTACGACGCACATCGACGCCCTCGAGGCGTTTGAGGCCGACCCCGACACCAAGGCGATCGTCATGATCGGCGAAATCGGCGGAGACGCCGAAGAGCGAGCGGCCGAATACATCAAGGCGCATGTGACCAAGCCGGTCGTCGGCTATGTCGCCGGATTCACCGCCCCCGAGTGCAAGACGATGGGCCACGCCGGCGCAATCGTCTCGGGCTCTTCGGGAACGGCGCAGGCCAAAAAGGAAGCCCTTGAGGCTGCGGGCGTGAAGGTTGGCAAGACTCCCTCGGAGACTGCCGAACTCATGCGTGAGGTTCTTAAGGGGCTCTAGCCTTAAGGGGCTCTAGCCTTAGAGAACGGCCCCGGGACGATGTCCTGGGGCCGTTCTTTGTGTCCATTTGCTTGGACTTCTACTTCATGTAGACGAGGCGTTGGCTTGCGCGTTGGGCAAGCTGCTCGAATTCCTTTCGGCTGACGTCGTACTTGGGTGCCGAGGTGAATGTCACCTGAGCGACAGCGGCACCTCGGCGTACGAGAGCCATGCGGTAGTAGACCTTGGTCTTCTTGTCGACCTCGAACGCGATGCGCCATACGTTTCCGACCGCATCGGATGACTTGAGTGTCTTGCGCTCATCTAGCGATGCCGACAACTTGGCCTTGGGGCACTTCTCGACTTCAGATCCGGCTTTGGCGACAAAAGCCTTGGCTGCCTTTTCCGAGTCGAAAAGGGCGACGGTCTCGGCGACGCCGAACTGGGTCGGCAGCTCTCTGGCCTTGGGGATCAGGAAGACCCTCGAACTCGCCTTGACGCCCTTGCCGGTGAAATTCGCGTTGTCGCACAAGGTCATGGCTGGATTCTTCTTCGTCGTGACCGGGTCAGTCCCGGCCCAGTCGTCGTCGATCGCCGCGATAGGGGGAAGGTCGACGATGCCAAGGAATGCGGGTGCCAACGAGGTTGCCGGCGGATCGGCCTTCAGCACCTCGATGTCGTTAGTGCACGTACCTCCGCTGTCCTTGCACACACGCGCGACCGAGTCGTTGAGCGTACGTGCGAAGGTGTCGATGTCAGATCCCTTGTTCGAGTCGACTTCGTGGACGAGAGTGCTGGTGACCGTTCCCGAATGGCTGAAGCCGACGGTGAATGTTCGTTCGGGGGAGCGATAACTGCGCAGCCTGAGGATCTGGAAGTTTCCGAAAGGACGCTTGACGGTGTAGGAATCAACGAGCTGAACCCTGGGGAGCTCGCAATTGGAGTACCAGCGAACGAGTCGGTGGTATGCCTTCTCCGCGATTGCCGGACTGCGGGACACCTCGATGGCTTGGGCGACGCGCTCGCGGTCCGCTCGGCCGGTCTTGTAGGTGCGAACGAATACGCGCAACGGGTCGGGATCGGAGAACCGTATGGGCGGGCAGGTCGAATAAGGCTTGACGTTCTTGACGTCGGAGTCGGTGTTCTCGATCTTCCAGGCATGGGCCGGGTCGAGGCGCTTGACCTGTGCGACGGTGAGGAGGTTGCTGGCCTTGAGCTTTTGCGCGTTGAGGATCTGGTCGGGGCGTTCGGCGCCGATCTTTTCGCGCGAGGGCACGTGGGCGCTTGTGGCGAGCGAATCGCCCTCGGTGATGGCGAAGCCGCCGATGACGATGAAGGCGATGGCAGCCGCAACCAGGGCCAAGGCGTTGTTGCGACGTCCGCGGCGCGCGAGCGTACGAACTGTGTCGGCCGGAGGGAACTCAAGAGCGGCCGTCGCGTCGCTGAGCGCGAGCATTCGACGCTCGATGTCATCGATGCTTTGCCCGAACTTCTGCTCGAGGGACGCCAAAGCGGTGGTGACGTTCTCGATACCTACTTCGGCAGGAACACCGATCTCAAAGGAGGCCTCGTCGAGGTCGATGTTGCCAAGAGTCATCAGGACGATCAGGCGGCGATCGTCGCTGTCGAGGTCGGCGAGGGCGGCAAGCAATCCGGTGTCGCTGTCGGCCTCATTCTTGCGTCGCAGGGGATGAGTGCCTCGGCTGAGGGCGGTGAGTTTCCACGCCTCGGTCCGGACATAACCCAGCGGATTGTGCTGACGGATCTTCGGCCAGTCGCGCCACGATCGGCGATAGGCATCGATGGTGGCTTCGAGCGCCACCTGACGGTCGCCACACACGGCATAGGTGACTTGGAGGACTTGCGCCGAGGTCGCGTAGTAGAAACTGTTGAACTCGTCGACGCGAGTCATGTCCAGCCTCCTGATCCGAATCGGCGTGCCTTCGTGCGGCATACCGACTTTACAGGGAGGATGATCGGGATGCCTTCACCGACCGAACCGACGTACCTCCGTCCCGCCATCGCCACGGCCTTTGTGTCGGCTTTCTCCGGATTGCTGGTGACCTGCGTCTTCGTGAGTTTCGGCTGGCTCCAAAATCGTTCCGATTCGTTCGGAGGAGTGATCGAGGGCGGTGTCCGTGCCTGGCTCGTTTCTCATGGCTCCGGCATCACGGCGCAAGGCGTTCAGGTCGCAGCCATACCCCTCGGCGCGACGATGTTGGTGATAGCCCTGATGTTCTGGGTGACGCTCAAGATCCTCGAAGATCCGCTCGAGGAGGTCGGCCCCTTCATCGCGATCGTGGCGGGCACCTATGGCGTCCTCGCAGGCGCTCTTTCTCTCGCCACCACCGGTGACGACTATTCGACCAACCTCGTGCGCAGCGCAATCGGCGGCTTTCTGGTTGCGGCCATAGGTTCGGGCATCGGCGTCGCGGTCAGGAACGGCGGCCTCGCGACACTCATTTCAGCGATGCGGCTTCCCGCAGGCTTGTTCCCTGCGGGCAATGCCGAGGTCAAGGTGGTGGTCCGTGCCTCCTCTCGTGGCATTGCGGCCCTGTTGGCCCCGGCGTTGGCGATCGTCATCATTCTGTTTGCCCTCCACATCGACCGGGCCAGCGATTTATGGGCCTCGCTCAGCCCCGGGACCCTGGGCAGCATCGGTCTCGCCGGCGTATGCCTGATGCTGATTCCCAACCTCGTGCTGTGGACGGCTTCGGTCCTGATCGGCCCCGGTTTTGCCTTGGGCACCGATACGTCAGTCGACCTCACCGGTTCGCACCTTGGGGCAGTGCCGGGGTTGCCGATTCTTGCCAGTTTGCCCGGCCCCGGTGAATTTGCCGGCTGGGTTTTCCTCCTGGGCCTCATACCTCTTGCCGCCGGCGCATTCGCCGGCTGGCACGTCAAACCAGTCGCGGCCCGGTCCCAGTTGAGCCACATCGGCCTCGGTGCGGCGTCGGGTGCTCTGGCCGGTCTCGCGTGCGGAGTCCTGATCGCCCTGTCCGGAGGCTCGGTCGGGCCCGGACGTATGGCCGACGCAGGACCGCCGCCTGTGACGCCGGCCCTCGTCGCGATTGCCGTTTTGGCCTTGGGCGGGGCAATCGGCGCAGCGCTCGGGCACTATCGTGTAACCCGTGCCCACAACAGCCCGGTTGCTCGTCCTCATCTCTGGAGCAGGCACAAATCTCCAAGCATTGATTGACGCATCCGCCGACCCCGCCTTTGGCGCCACCATCGTCGCCGTGGGTTCGGACCGCCCCGGAATTGTCGGACTGGCGAGGGCAGAGGGCAACGGCATCCCCACCTTCGTGCTTCCGACTTCGGACTTCGACGACAGGTCAGACTGGGACAACGCCCTCGCGACACAGGTTGCGGCGTACGAGCCCGACCTTGTGGTTCTGGCCGGCTTCATGAAGCTGACCGGTCCGGCATTCCTTGAGATGTTCGGTGGCCGGACAGTCAACACCCATCCCGCCCTGTCGCCAGCCTTCCCCGGGATGCAGGGGCCGCGTGACGCACTCGAATACGGCGTCAAGATCACCGGGGCGACGCTTTTCGTCGTCGATTCGGGCGTCGACAGCGGACCGATCGTCGCGCAAGTCGCCGTCCCCGTGTTCGAAGACGACGACGTAGAAACCCTGCACGAGCGAATCAAGACCCATGAGCGCGAAATGCTCGTCGAATGGGTCGGACGTATGGCGCGCGAAGACTTTGACATTAACCACCGAGCAGTGAGATTCCATGGAGCAAAACGTGACAACTGACACTCGAC
>JBDSQP010000246.1:0-11181 GCA_039929755.1 Aeromicrobium sp.
CACCAGCTGCGAGTATGCGGGCAGCGAGCAAACCGGCATTGCGGGCATTGCCTATCGACACCGTGGCCACCGGCACCCCGGAAGGCATCTGCACGATCGAGAGAAGCGAGTCCATGCCGTCCAGATGCTTTAGTGCGACCGGAACACCGATCACGGGTAGTGGGGTCACCGCGGCGAGCATGCCTGGCAGATGTGCCGCTCCACCAGCGCCGGCAATGATCACCTTGAGTCCACGCGTGTGCGCGGTGCGGCCATACGCGAGCATCTCGTCCGGCATCCGGTGCGCTGATACGACGTCGGCTTCATACGGGATGCCGAATTCGGTGAGGACGGTCGCCGCGTCTTCCATCGTCGGCCAATCCGAATCCGAGCCCATCACGATGCCGACAATTGGCTGTTCGCTCATTTTTCTCCCTCAGTGTTTTGCCATGCTTCTGTGAACCCATCTTCGAACATCCGCGCGGCGCGGCGTGCGCTTCTTTTGACTGTGGCCAAATCATCGCCGTATGCCGTCACGTGGCCGACCTTGCGCCCCGCTTTGACGGCCTTTCCGTACAAGTGAATTCTGATTTCGGGTTCTATGGCGAGGACAAGGGCGGCCTGGGTCTCGAGATCACCGACCGTCCCGCCGAGGATGTTGACCATCACAGTCCATGGCGCACGTGGGGTGGTCGGACCTAGAGGCATATCGAGGACGGCCCGCAAATGATTTTCGAACTGGCTTGTCTCAGCTCCGTCGATCGTCCAGTGCCCTGTGTTGTGCGGGCGCATCGCGAGTTCATTGACCAGGACCCTGCCATCGCGAGTCTCGAAGAGCTCGACGGCGAGGATGCCCGTGACGCCGAGATTTTCGGCTATCGAGGCGGCGATGTCGCGGGCCGCGGCGTCGAGGTCCCTCGCCAGGTCCGGTGCCGGCGCAATGACTTCTTTGCACACTCCCTCGACCTGTCGTGACTCGACGACCGGGTAGACCCGGGAATCTCCAGAGGGTGAACGCGCAACCAGCACAGACAGTTCGCGGACAAAGTCGACCTTCTCCTCGCCGATCAGTGGCCTGCCAGAAGCGAAGGCTTCATCGGCATCAGCTAAGGAGTCGATGACCCACACGCCTTTCCCGTCGTAGCCGCCACGAGTCGTCTTGAGGACCACCGGGTACCCACCAAGTGACTGGGCAAAAGCATCAAGATCTTCCGGTGCGGAGATTGGCGCATTGCGAGGGCACGGTATGCCGAGCTCACCGAGGCGCATACGCATCTCGGCCTTGTCCTGCGCGTAAAGCAGGGCCTCCGGACCGGGTCGGCAGGCGTGGCCTTCGGACTTGAGCGTGTTGAGATGACCAGGTGGAACGTGCTCGTGGTCGAAGGTGACGACCGGGGCATCGGCAACGGCTCGCCGCAGAGTGTCGAGATCTGTGTAATCGCCGACGATGTGATCGGGAATGACCTGGGCCGCCGAAACGTCAGGCGCTTCGGCAAGCAGCCTGATGTGAACGCCCAGACCGATGGCCGCCTGCTGCATCATGCGAGCCAATTGGCCACCGCCGATCACGGCCAGGTGTGGAGTCGTCACCTCTCCAGCCTATCTACCGAAGGTGCGGCGGAGGCTGACGGTCACGGGTTCGACGTTTCCGAATCCGCGCAGCGGCCGGGCCGGCAAGGTGCGGGTTTCGAACTCTTCACCGAGGAAGTCGGCCGTCGCCTGGTCGACGATGACGCGGTTGGTCCGCGCGATGCCAGTGAGGCGGGCAGCGAGATTGACGGGCGGACCAAACACGTCGCCGAGGCGGTTGATGACCGAACCCGTCGCCAGGCCCACCCGAACATCGGGCAGGTCCTGCCGTGTTCCGATCTGGCGCACGATGTCGAGTGCGATCTGCGTGGCAAGCCTGGGGTCCTCGCACACGAACAAAACGGCGTCGCAGAGTGTCTTGATGACGCGTCCGCCACGACCGGTCACGATGTCGGTGCAGCGCGCCTCGAAGGTTTCGACCAATGAGGCCAGGGAAGCGTCGTCAAGGCCATTCGACAGGGCAGTGAAACGTACGAGGTCGGCGAATCCAACTGTTACGGAGTTCGTCGTGGACTCTTCGTCGGAGGCGCCGAGGGCCTCGACGCGGGCAACCGAGGCGGCGAGGTGCCGGCGCCACGCGTAGATGATCAGCTTCTCGAAGTTGGGGGTCACCGTCTCCGCGAGCTCGATCGCGGCGTCGAGCCGGCTGTCGGCCGTTCCCGTTTCAACAACGGATTCGACCATGTCGACCAGAGTCGACACCTGCCAGTCGGCCAGACGCGACATCGTATGGCCGAGCGCGCGAGTCATACGAAAGACGGTCTCTTCGTCGAGGGCACCCGAGTCGAGTGCCGAGGCAACGGTCTTCATCGCTTCGACATCGCGCTTCGAGTAGGCCTTGTCCGAGCCGGTGTCCGGAAAGCCGAGCGCGCGCCACAGACGCTGCCCGTTTTCGAAACTCAGTCCGCCTTTTTCGATGACTTCCCGGGAGTCGTACGAGATGTCACCGCCAAGGATCAGCCTGGCGAGCTTGTCGCTCTTTTCAGACCGACTCATCAGTCGCTTGCTGCGTGCCACCGTTGACTTCGAAGACGAGATTGGTCATTGTGCGGTGCAAATCCTCAATGTGGGGAATGTCCCTGAGCTCGAGTCCTGCCTGATCACTCGCGTCGTGAATGATCAGCGTGCCGCAACCCAGCATGCGGTCGTTCAGGTTCTTTTCGAACGCGACGTCGTTGATGCGGGCCAGTGGAATGACTCGGCCGGTGCGCGTGAGAACGCCCTTTTGCTCGACCAGGCGCTTGTTGGTGACGGTGTAGGTCCAGGTCAGCCACCTGAGGAAGGGGATGAACGAGCCCCACACGATCAGGACAAGACCGACGGCGACAACCGCCCAACGGAGCCATCCGTTCGCACGATCTCCGACGGCGGCAATGAGATAGCCGGCGGCGCCTGCGACGACGAGCAGGATCAGGAAGGGAACCAGCAGAACCTTTATGTGGGTGCGGGTCGACGTGACGATGGACTCGCCATCGATCATCAGCTTGCGGGGCAGGGTCATACCGTGAAGTTTCTCATGCAACTGGTCGGACGTGTTCAACATCCCCGGCACTGATGGCCTGCCCGTTGACCACGAGACGTCCATGGTCATCGATCGCATTGGCCTGACCCTCGAGCGCCGTTCCATCGGGCAGTGAAACCTTTACGCGTTGACCGATCGTTAGGCAGCGCCGCATGTATGAGTCGCGGATGCCGGCAGCGGGGTCGCCTTCGGTCGAGAGCCAGGATTTGTAGAGGGATTCGAGGTTGCGCAGGAAACTGCGCAGGACGAGCGTGCGGTCGGTTTCGGTCGCACCCTCGATTGCCAGGGACGTAGCGGTCTCGACAGGCAACTCGTCCTCACGCATCGACACATTGAGTCCGACCCCGACAATCGCGGCCGGGCCCGAAGGCGTCTCCACCCGTTCGAGCAGGATGCCGGCGAGCTTGCGGTCACCGACGAGAACATCGTTTGGCCATTTCAATCCGGCCTCCACGCCGAGGGCGTTGACCGTTGCGTCGACCGCGAGGCCGACAAGGAGCGGAAGCCAAACCCATTGACCGGCCGGCACCCGGGTCGGTCGTAGGAGCACAGACACGGCGATGCCCGAACCGGCCGCAGCTTCCCATGAACGGTCGAGGCGCCCCCGACCCTGGGTCTGATTGTCGGTCGTATGGATCGTGCCCTCTGGGGCACCCTGACCAGCGGCGACAGCCAGGTCGGCGTTGGTACTGGTGGTGGTTTCTGTGACTACGACTCCAGTCCACAGGCTTCCCGGCCCGACCAGGGCAGAACGCAAAGCGGCGGCATCGAGCGGCGGCCGATCCAAGTCTCCGTATGTCATGTGCCCAGCCTCCCATCTCGTCAAGTTCTGTCAATCGTTACGCTGGCCCCGTGAGCCAAGCCGAGAATCCAGTACACGCAGGGGAAGTCCACCCCGAACTCCATACGACCGCGGGCAAGCTCGCCGAGTTCCAGCGACGTCATGAGGAAGCGACCGTCGAGATGGCCGCCCGCGCGCATGAGAAGCAGGCCAAGAAGGGCCGTCAGAGTGCGCGCGACCGCGTTGAGCAACTCCTCGACGAAGGCTCCTTCGTCGAGCTCGACGCCTTCGCCCGGCACCGCAGTTCAGCCTTCGCGCTCAAGGACAACCGCCCGCTCGGCGACGGCGTCATCACCGGATACGGAACGATCGACGGCCGACAGGTGTGCGTGTTCAGCCAGGACTTCTCGATCTTCGGCGGCAGCCTCGGTGAGGTCTATGGCGAAAAGATCACCAAGGTCATGGACCTCGCGATCAAGTCCGGCTGCCCGATCATCGGCATCAATGAAGGCGCCGGAGCCCGCATCCAGGAAGGCGTCGTCTCACTCGGCCTCTATGGCGAGATCTTCAAGCGCAACGTCCATGCCTCGGGCGTCATCCCGCAGATTTCGCTCATCATGGGCTCTTGTGCCGGCGGCCACGTCTATTCCCCCGCAGTCACCGACTTCACGATCATGGTCGACCAGAAGTCCAACATGTTCATCACTGGTCCGGACATCATCAAGACCGTGACCGGCGAAGACGTCACGATGGAAGAGTTGGGCGGTGCCCGCACGCACAACACCAAGAGCGGAAACGCCCACTACATGGGTGCGGACGAAGAAGACGCCCTCGACTACGTCAAGGCGCTGCTCTCCTACCTTCCGCAGAACAACATGGAAGAGCCCGAAGCCTACGACGAGGTTGCTGACCTCGAACCCAACGAGACCGACCTTGCGCTCGACACGATCATCCCGGACTCGGCCAACCAGCCCTATGACATGCACACCGTCATCCAGTCGGTCCTCGACGACGGTGACTTCCTCGAAGTCATGCCGATGTATGCGCCCAACATCCTGATCGGCTACGGCCGCGTCGAGGGCCGCAGCGTCGGAGTCGTCGCCAACCAGCCGATGCAGTTCGCCGGTTGCCTCGACATCAACGCCTCCGAAAAGGCTGCGCGCTTCGTCCGCACCTGCGACGCCTTCAACATCCCGGTCCTGACCTTCGTCGATGTGCCCGGCTTCCTGCCCGGCACCGACCAGGAATGGAACGGCATCATCCGTCGCGGCGCCAAGTTGATCTATGCGTACGCCGAAGCGACTGTCCCGCTCGTCACCGTCATCACCCGCAAGGCGTACGGCGGAGCGTATGATGTCATGGGGTCCAAGCACCTCGGCGCCGACATCAACATCGCCTGGCCCTCCGCGCAGATCGCTGTTGTCGGAGCCTCGGGTGCCGTCAACATCCTGTACCGCAAGGAAGTTGCCGCGGCCGAGGATCCCAACGCCAAGCGCGCCGAATTGATGACCGAATACGAAGACGAGCTCTGCAACCCCTACATCGCCGCAGAGCGCGGATTCATCGACGGTGTCATCGCGCCGAGCCAGACTCGCGCCGAGGTCGTCAAGGCGCTTCGCATGCTCAAGTCCAAGCGCGCCACACTGCCGCCCAAGAAGCACGGAAACATCCCGCTGTGAGCCCTTCGACAGGCTCAGGACAATCGACTGGCGGAGTCGAAACCCAGGTCGCGAAACCAATCCTGCGCGTCGTCAAGGGAGACCTTTCGCCCGAAGAGCTCGCCGCACTCGTTGCAGTCATCTCGGTCCGCAATGCAGCAGCCGCCAACGCTGCTACACGCTCGAAGCCGGCGCCGCGCTCGGCCTGGGGTCATCCGGCCACGATGGCCCGCACGCCTCACCGCGTGGGACCAGGAGTCTGGCGCCAGTCCGCTCTCGGCCGCTGACCATGCCACTGCGCCCGGTGACCGACGTCAGTCCTGCGGACTGGTTCGTCGACAGCAGCGCGGACTGGTGGACGAAGGTATGCCTCGGCCCGCCCGGATTCGAGGCATACGTGCGGGTCTATTTCGACATGGGAGGCGAGACCACAGACGTCTCTGTCGTGAGCCAGGTTCTTGACCTCCTCGCCCGGCACACGGCCACTGCCGACAACGTCTTTGTCGGTGTTTGGAAGGGCTGGGGCTTCTGGCCACAGAACCATCACCCCGACGCGACCGAGGCCTCGGACTTCAGACTCGTCAATCGCGACTATCAACTCCTTGGAGGGCTCCTTGCCGACGCTGTCGATTGGCAGTCACTCGGACTTGAGGGCGACTGGGGCGGCGCAGTTCCGCACCTGATCTGGCCCTATGACCACGAGTGGTTCGTCGCGGCTGATGTCGACCCGGACTGGCTTGGCGTTGGCGGATCGCAGCAGCTTATCGACGAATTGCTCGCCGACGGCCGGTTCGACGCGAGACCGACGGCATATGACGCCTCCGACTGGGAGACGGGATGACGCTTCGACCTCTGGCCGACACGTCCGCCGCTGATTGGTTCGTTGACCGTCCCGACAGGTGGGACGGTCTCATTTCACGAGGCCCGTCGGGCTTCGAGGCGTACGGCCGCGTGCTTCACCGTTGGATGGACTCAAACCACGACGAGCGTCGTGAAGGCTGCCTCGACGACGCACAATTGGCCAACCTCGTCGAAACGCTCGCCCGCCACACGCTCACCCCGGAGGATTGCTTTCATGCCCTGTGGGATGGCTACGGCGATATCGAAGGCGGCGAAGCAGTCGGGTTCCTCACAGCCTTCTCCGGATCGTCGGTCTACGGTCGCATCTTCCGGCCCGCAAAGAAACAGGTCCCGCCCCCACCCGCGTTCGCCCCGGCGGTGATGTACGGCCCCCGACTTCAGCTCGCCAATCGCGACTACTTGCTCTTCGGCGGTCCTCTTGCCGAAGCCGGTCGCTGGGGGGCGGTGCCCTACGCAATCGACATCCCCCGGGACATCAACAGCCCCAATCTGCTCTGGCCCGCCGACCGGTCGTGGTTCGTCGCCACTGAGATAGATCTGGACTGGACCGGCGTCGCAGGCTCAAAGGCGCTAATCAACGATTTGCTCGCCGACCCCCGCCTCGAAGTCGTCCGATCAGGAGAAAGCTTATGAGAGTCATCTTGGCTTCTGCATCCCCTGCCCGTCTCAAGACTTTACGGGCGGGCGGTATCCATCCTGAGGTCATCGTCTCGGGTGTCGACGAAGACCAGATCACCTCGACGGACGCCGCGAACCTTGCCGCCGCTCTCGCCCAACTCAAATGCCGTGCGGTCGCCGACACGGTCTCCCCCGACGACCTGGTGATCGGGTGTGACTCCGTGCTGGCGTTCGAGGGCGAGATCCTCGGGAAGCCGGCGGATGCCCATGAGGCGATCGGCAGATGGCGGCGTATGCGCGGGCGCTCCGGCGTCCTTCATACGGGTCACTGCGTGCGCCGGGGCAACGCAGAATTCATCGACACAGCTTCGACAACGGTGCATTTCGCTGATATCAGTGATGCCGAGATCGAGGCGTATGTCGACACTGGCGAACCGCTGCATGTGGCCGGCGCTTTCACGATCGACGGCTTGGGCGGAGCCTTTGTCACAAGCATCGAAGGCGACCATCACAATGTCGTCGGCATCTCGTTGCCCTTGCTCAGGATCCTCCTCGCGGACCTCGGCATCTCGTGGACCGATCTCTGGAGTTGAACCGGTCTGATCTGACGTGTGATTGGACTCATTTTCTCGTTGCATTCTCTTTTTCAGACAAAAGAGAGGACACTGGAAACATCATGGCTACCCCCGCGCGTTCCAGGCGCCACCTCTCGTCCAGCCCCTTTGCCCCGCCGGTAGAGGAGGAAGTCGTGGTCTATGAGATCGGCGAACGCGTCACTCATGACACCTACGGACTCGGCCGAATCATCGGTCTCGAGAACGGCATCGCCGTCAGCGTAGATTTCGGCAGCTTCACCAAACGCATCAATCTGCCCTCGAAAAAACTGTTCTCTCTCTAACCGCCTGATCGAGCGGTTCTACTCGACGGGCAGTCCGAGGCCACGCGCGATCAGTATGCGCTGCACCTCGGACGTGCCTTCGCCGATTTCGAGGATCTTGGCGTCGCGATAGAACCTCGCCACCGGATATTCCTCCATGAAGCCGTATCCGCCGAAAACCTGTGTGGCTATGCGAGTAGCCGTGACGGCTGATTCAGATGTGTAGAGCTTGGCGATCGCCGCCGCTTGCTTGAAGTCCTTGGCCGGTGCCCCTGCGTCCTTCATCGCCGCAGCCTGATAGGTCAGCGCACGGCCGGCTTCAGCCATGACAGCAAGGTCTGAGATCTGGAACGCGACGCCTTGTTTGGCACCGATCGGCTTCCCGAACGTCGTCCGTTCGAGCGAGTACTCGACGCAGAGGTCAAGGCATGCCTGTATACAGCCCACGGCCAGCGCTGAAATGGCGACACGGCCGTCATCGAGCGTGGCCAGGAACTGAGCGAAGCCACGTCCGCGTTCGCCGAGCAGATTTTCTTCGGGCACCCTGGCGTCGATGAACGTGAGCGGGTGAGTGTCCGAAATGTGCCAACCGAGCTTTTCGTAGGGAGCATCCGCGGTGAAGCCGGGTGTCCCGGCCGGAACGATGATCGTGGAGATTTCGGGACGCCCGTCGCCCCTGTCGCCAGTGCGCGCCGTCACCGTGACGAGCGACGTGATTTCACTGCCCGAATTGGTGATGAACTGCTTGGCGCCGTTGACGACCCATTCGCCGTTGTCGAGGGTGGCCTTGGTCTTGGTGGCACCGGCGTCCGAGCCTGCGCCGGGCTCAGTCAGGCCAAAACCGGCCAATGCCTTGCCCGCCACCAGATCAGGCAACCACTGCTGCTTTTGCTCGTCCGTGCCAAAGGAAAGAATCGGGTTGATGCCGAGGCCTACTCCTGCTTCGAGCGTGACACCGATCGCCTGATCGACTCGGCCGAGTTCCTCAATCGCGATGCAGAGACTTGTGAAGTCGCCGTCCGCTCCCCCATAGGCCTCGGGCGAAGTGATGCCAAAGAGACCGAGCTTGCCCATCTTGCGGATCAGATCGACAGGAAAGTGATGGTCCTTGTCCCATTGGGCGACGTACGGCGCAATTTCGGCGGCGGCAAATTCGCGCACGCTGTGTCGGAAGTCCTCATGTTCGGCAGACAGGATGAAGGTCATACGGCCATGTTAACAACCATTAACCAGGAGGGGAAACTTCGCTGCTCATACCGATGAGTAACGAGCCTCTCTTCAGCCGGCCGCGCGACGCACCCTAGAATCAGGACGCAGTCCAACAGTCTTGAGGAGTCACTTCAGTGAGCAAGCCCCTGGCCAAGGTTCTTATCGCCAACCGCGGCGAAATCGCCGTGCGCGTCATCCGCGCCTGCAAGGACGCCGGCATCGGCAGCGTCGCGGTCTACGCCGAACCCGATCGTGACGCCCTGTTCGTGCGTCTGGCCGATGAGGCCTACTCCCTCGACGGATCAACCCCGGCCGAGTCCTATCTTTCGATCGAAAAGATCCTCGCGATCGCCGATAAGAGTGGTGCCGACAGCGTCCACCCCGGCTACGGCTTCCTTGCCGAAAATGCCGCCTTTGCGCAGGCTGTCATCGACGCCGAGCTCATCTGGATCGGCCCCCCGCCGGCTGCCATCGAGGCACTTGGCGACAAGGCCAAGGCCAAGCAGATCGCACAAAAGGCCAATGCCCCACTGGCGCCCGGCACCAAGGAGCCAGTCAAGGATGCCGATGAGGTTGTCGAGTTCGCCAAAGCGAACGGGCTCCCGGTCGCTATCAAGGCCGTCTTCGGTGGAGGTGGCCGTGGCCTCAAGGTCGCCAAGACTCTCGAAGAGATCCCCGAAGCGTACGAGTCGGCGGTCCGCGAAGCTGTCAGCGCGTTCGGCCGCGGCGAGTGCCTGGTCGAGAAGTTCCTCGACAAGCCACGCCACGTCGAAACCCAGTGCTTGGCCGACTCCCACGGCAACGTCGTCGTGGTCTCAACCCGTGACTGCTCGCTGCAGCGCCGCCACCAGAAGCTCGTCGAGGAGGCGCCCGCTCCCTACCTGAGCGACGACCAGATCGAACGCCTCTACACCTCGTCCAAGGCGATCCTGACCGAAGCCGGCTATGTCGGCGCCGGCACGTGTGAGTTCCTCGTCGCGGCCGACGGCACCATCAGCTTCCTGGAGGTCAACACCCGCCTGCAGGTCGAGCACTGCGTCTCAGAAGAAGTCACCGGCATCGACCTGGTCGGCGAGATGTTCCGCATCGCGGCCGGCGAAGAGCTCGGCTACGGCGACCCCGAGGTCCGCGGCCACTCGATCGAGTTCCGCATCAATGCCGAGGACGGCGGCCGCGGCTTCCTCCCGGCCCCCGGCACCCTCACCAAGTGGTCCCCTCCATCGGGTCCCGGCGTCCGCCTCGACGGAGGCTACGAAGAGGGCGAAACCATCCCAGGCGCGTTCGACTCCCTCGTCGCCAAACTCATCGTGACCGGCACCAGCCGTGCGCAGGCCCTCGCCCGTTCGCGTCGCGCCCTCGACGAGTTCATCGTCGACGGCATGCCCACTGTCATCCCGTTCCACCGTTCCGTGGTCGACGACCCCGCATTCACCGCAGCCGACGGCAACTTCACGGTCTACACGACGTGGATCGAGACCGACTACAAAAACGTGCTGGAGCCGTATGTCGGCGCCGGTACTGGTGATGTGGACGAGCCCCAAGAGCGCGAGCGCGTGACCGTCGAGATCGGCGGCAAGCGCATCGAAGTCGTCCTTCCCGGCGGCCTCGGCGCCTCGGCTGTCGCCGCAAGCGGCACCAAGAAGGCCAAGCGCAAAGGCGGCAAGGCCGCCGGCGCCGCGGCCTCCGGTGACTCGCTGACCTCGCCGATGCAGGGCACCGTCGTCAAGATCGCCGTCGAAGAAGGACAGGAAGTCGCCGAAGGCGATCAGATCGTCGTCATCGAGGCCATGAAGATGGAACAACCCATCAACGCCCACAAGGCGGGCATCATCACAGGCCTCAACGCAGAAGTCGGTGCCACCGTCGGCGCCGGCGCCGTCATCGCCGACATCGCCGACGCCAAATCGTAAGTTCAAGCGAGCATCGGCTTGTCCGCATAACGCTCAGTTCTTGAAGGGGATCAATCCCTGCGGAGGCTTCGGCCTTTCCTTGTCGACCTCGCCGTAGGCGATTCCGGCCGCCCAGACGATGAGCGTCACGCCGACCCAGGTGCCCCATCCGTCGATCGCGAAGCCGCTGGCCGGCA
>JBDSQP010000247.1:0-1649 GCA_039929755.1 Aeromicrobium sp.
ACGCCCTCATCTCCATCCGCTCGGGCGCCGGTGGCGTCGACGCCGCCGACTTCGCCGAAATGATCATGCGCATGTACGTGCGCTGGGCCGAACGCCACAACTACACAGTCGAGGTCTACGACACGTCATACGCCGAAGAAGCCGGCATCAAGTCGGCAACCTTCGCGATCAAGGCGCCCTACGCCTACGGCACACTTTCGGTCGAAGCCGGCACACACCGCCTCGTACGCATTTCGCCCTTCGACAACCAGGGCCGGCGCCAAACATCGTTCGCCGCGATCGAAGTGGTGCCGGTGCTGGAACAGACCGATGAGATCGACATCCCCGACGAAGACATCCGCGTGGACGTCTACCGCTCCTCGGGCCCCGGCGGCCAGAGCGTCAACACGACCGACTCGGCCGTGCGCCTGACCCACATACCGACCGGCACCGTCGTCAGCTGTCAGAACGAAAAGAGCCAACTCCAGAACAAGGCCTCGGCCATGGTCATCCTCAAGGCCAAGATTCTGGCCCTCAAAAAGGCCGAAGAGCGCGCCACGATCGATGAGATGCGTGGCGATGTGCAGGCCAGTTGGGGCGACCAGATGCGCAACTACGTCCTCAACCCCTACCAAATGGTCAAGGACCTGCGGACGGAATACGAGACCGGCAACACCCAGGCCGTACTCGATGGCGAGATCGACGACTTCATCGAAGCGGGCATCCGCTGGCGCCGGGCACAAGTTGACTAGGGGCACGGCTGTTGGCGGGCGAGCCTCCCTCAGGGGCAACCGGTCTATGCCTACACTCGATCAGTGATTCGATTCGACAAAGTCACGAAGACCTATCCTGGCCAAAAGCGACCCGCGCTCGACTCGCTCAATCTTGAGATCGAAAAGGGAGAGTTCGTCTTCCTCGTGGGATCGTCCGGTTCAGGCAAGTCGACGTTCCTTCGCCTTGTGCTCCGTGAAACCCGTCCTACGCAGGGACGCGTCTATGTCGCGGGCAAGGAGATCAACAAGCTTTCCAACTGGAAAGTCCCCAAGTTGCGCCGCCAGGTCGGCACTGTGTTCCAGGACTTCCGCCTGCTCCCCGCCAAGACCGTGACCGAAAACGTGGCGTTCGCGCTGCAGGTCATCGGCAAGTCCAAGCACGACATCGCCAAACTGGTGCCCGAGACTCTGGAAATGGTCGGCCTCGAAGGCAAGGGCCACCGTATGCCCGATGAACTCTCCGGTGGCGAGCAACAGCGTGTGGCCATTGCCCGCGCATTCGTCAACAGGCCCATGATCCTGATCGCCGATGAGCCCACCGGCAACCTGGACCCGACGACAAGCGTCGGCATCATGAAACTCCTTGACCGAATCAACCGCACAGATACCACCGTCGTGATGGCAACGCACGATCAGTCCATCGTCGACCAGATGCGCAAACGCGTGATTGAACTCGAAGACGGACGCATCGTCCGTGACGAGGCGCGCGGCATCTACGGTTATCAGAGCTGAGGCCGCCATGTCAGTCGGAACCACGCTAAAAGAACTCACATCGGGCCTGACCCGCAACAAATCCATGAGCATTTCGCTGATCGTCACGATGACGGTCTCACTCCTCCTCGCATCGCTCGGCCTCCTCATGCAGGCACAGGCCACCCGCACCGAGAAGTACTACGG
>JBDSQP010000248.1:0-13806 GCA_039929755.1 Aeromicrobium sp.
GCTCTTCCTTCGCCGCACCGGTGATGAGGTGCTTTCATCGCCGATCAAGGGCACCGTCGCCCTCGACGTCGATGTCAACGAACTCATCGCCTCGTCCAAGGATCGCGCCGAGAACATCATGATCGTCGACCTGATGCGCAATGACCTTGGTCGCGTGAGTGTGCCCGGAAGCGTTCGTGTTCCGGCGATCAATAGGCCTGAGCGCCATGCCGTGTGGCACCTCGTGTCCGATGTGATCGGCCACTTGCGGCCCGGCATTCGCGACTCCGATCTGTTGCGCGCGACCTTCCCGCCGGGCTCTGTCACGGGTGCCCCCAAGGTACGAGCCATGGAGATCATCAACGAGCTCGAGACTACCGGCCGCGAGGCCTACACCGGAGCGATCGGCCACGTCAGTCCATGCGCGGGCATGGAACTCAACGTCGTGATTCGTACATTCGAATTTGCGGGCGGTCGCGTGTGGCTTGGTGTCGGCGGCGGGATCGTGGCCGACTCGACGCCGGAGTCCGAGTACGCCGAATGTCTCGTCAAGGCGCGGCCCCTCATCGACGCGATCGGCGGCAAGCTCGAGCTCACCGCCACGATGGCAGACGAACACGAGGAGCTTATTCAGAGTGTCGAGGAGCGCGGTGGTGACATCGACGAGTCGCTGGGTGTTTTCGAGACGCTGCTGATCCAGAACGGTCACGCGATCGACGTCGACATGCACCTCGCGCGACTCGACGCCAGCGTTCGGGCTGTGTACGGCACGACGATCCTCGCCGGCCTCGAAAGCGCGGTCGAACGGCGGGCCAACGTCCTCCGTCTCAGCGGTCGCCATCGTATGCGCATCACCGCCGTCCCACGCGCCGACGACCTGACCGATGTGACGATCGAGACCACACCCCTCACGGGCTATTCCGAGTTCTGGACTCTCACGCCGCGCACGATCCCCGAGGGCTTCGGCGCACACAAATGGGTCGATCGGCGTCTGTTGGCGGGCGAAACCGCACCCGACCATGACCTGCTGATCTGTGCCGATGACGGCGCGATCCTGGAGACTGCCCGGGCCAACATTTTCGTGGTGCGCGACGAAGGGGTCTACACACCCGCCCTCGACGGGCGCAATCTGCCCGGCACGGCCCGCGCCCGCGTCATCGAAATCTTGCTTGCGGCGGGCATACCGGTTTTCCAGCGGCGGGTGACAGTTGACGACCTTGCGGCCGCGACCGAGGTGTTTGTCACCAACTCCCTGCGGGGCGTCGTGCCTGTCCTGTCGTGTGAGGGAATCGGCGCCTGGAATGCCGGCAAGACGACGGCGTGGCTGCGGTCCCGGCTTCAACAAATGTGGGGTGGAGGCCATGTCGGCGGTGACTTGGGCACCACCAAGGGCCGAACGCTGGTGCCCAAGCCGCCGCCAGATGGGGCGCGGGTCCTGTTGATCGACAACTACGACTCGTTCGTCTACAACCTCGCCCAGTACTTCGGCGAACTCGGCGCCACGACGACCGTCATCCGCAATGACGCGACAACCGTCAAAGCGCTCGTGGCCGCCCATGCCAGGGGCGAGTTCACGCACCTCGTCGTCTCGCCCGGACCCGGCACCCCCGCGGATGCCGGCATCAGCAGTGAAGCCATCCGTCGACTGGGCCCGCTCGTGCCGACCCTCGGCGTATGCCTGGGGCACCAGTGCATCGGAGAGGTGTTCGGCGCGATTGTCAGGCGCGCCCCCGAAGTCGTGCACGGCAAGCCGTCGCTCATTCACCACGACGGGTTGGGTGTCTACGCCGGCATCGGCAGCCCGCTCGTTGCGGCGCGTTATCACTCACTGGTGATCGATCCACTGACTCTTCCCGACGACCTGACCGCCACGGCACATACGGCGACGGGCGTCCTCATGGGCGTGCGTCACACGACTTACCCGATCGAGGGAGTCCAGATGCACCCCGAATCAATACTCACGGCGCACGGCCACGAACTGCTCGACAACTTCCTTCGCAACAAGAATGGCCTACGCAACAAGCCAGCCTTCGCAACATAGACTGATTTCCTTATGTATGACGGTGTGATCCAAGACCTGATCGACGAGCTCGGCCAGTTGCCCGGCATTGGCCCCAAGAGTGCGCAACGCATCGCGTTCCACTTGCTCGACGCCGATCCCGACGACGTACGCCGGTTCGCCGCCGTCCTCGTCGACGTCAAAGCTAAGGTTCACTTTTGTGCGACCTGCGGCAATGTCACCGAAGACCCAGAGTGCCGCATCTGCACCGATCCCCGACGGGACCAAACGGTCCTGTGTGTCGTCGAGGAATCCAAGGATGTCGTCGCGATCGAACGCACACGCGAATACCGCGGCCGCTATCACGTGCTCGGCGGTGCGATCTCGCCCATCGCGGGCATCGGACCTGACCAACTCCGCATCAAGCAACTCATCCAGCGCCTCAGCGACACCGGGATCGAGGAGATCATCCTCGCCACCGACCCCAACCTCGAGGGCGAAGCAACTGCGACCTACCTCATCCGGATGCTCGCGCCTTATGGTCTGAGGGTTACCAAGCTCGCGAGTGGACTACCGGTCGGCGGCGACCTCGAATACGCCGATGAGCTCACCCTCGGTCGAGCCTTCGAGGGTCGTCACGCGATCGGCTGATCCTGCGGCACGACGACATCTGGCTTGTGTCGCCGGTGCCTGAGCACCAGGACCAGCAGGAATACAACGAAAAGTCCCAACAACAGGCTGCTTGATCGCCCGAGCCAGGTCGCGGCCTTCTCATATGAGTGCCCCGCGCCGTAGCCGACCATGGCAACGCCGATGCCCCATACGAGACCTCCGGCGGCGTTGAAGACGACAAAGCGGCGCCAGGGCATGTGGCTGGCACCGGCAAGCCCTGGCATGACGGCGCGCAGGAATGCCGTGAAGCGACCGAGGAAGACCGCCCAACCTCCCCGTTCGCGCAGCCTCGTCTGGGCGGCATCGAGCCTGGTCATATGGGGTTGCAGCAGCTTGAACTGCAAAATCCGGGGACCGAACCGGCGGCCCACCGCATAGCCGACCCCATCGCCGATGATGGCCGCCGCGACAACAGAGATCAGCACGACCGGAAGCGAAATGTTGCCGGTCGCCGCGAGAACTCCGCCAAGGAAAACTGCCGTTTCACCTGGCAAAACGAAGCCCACGAACAACGCGGCTTCTGCAAAAACGAGGAAGGCGATCAACAGATAGGCGATCGGCGACGGGACAGCGCGCAGGGCATCGGAAACCGTATTCAACATGATGGGTCCGCCCGGCGGATCGTTCGCATGACTAAAGCGTAGTCAGTCAACCTGATTGGAACCTGACGAGTGGTCGCGCAAATTGACGACCAGGAGTGCCAGGGCGCCGGCCTGGACCACCGCGACCACAATCGCGAGCGAGATGATCGAGCGAGAATACAAGAATCCCGCGAGCGAACCGCCAGCGATGGCCGCCCCACCCTGGATCGCGGCGAAAACGCCGTAGGCGGTGGCGCGCCGGGGCGCCGGCACCAAGTCGGCCACGAGCGCCTTGACGGTGGAGTCCTGCACGCCGATGGCCGCACCCCACGCGCATACCCCGACGATGACTAGGGCGAGGCTCGATGACAGGGCGAGGGCAGGGATGAGGGCGACCAAGAGGGGCAGGATCAGGAGCACCTTGCCGCCGACTTTGTCATAGAACCAGCCGCTGACCAGCGCGGCGACTGCGGCTACGGCCATGGCCAGTGCATACAGGACCGGGACGGCCGCGATCGGCACGATCTTTTGCTCGGAGAGATGGAATCCGATGAGCCCGTACGTCACAAGGCCGGCCGTGGCCGCACCAGCCGCGGCAGCGAAAATGAAGAACGGCCGGGTCAAATCTGTGCCGAAGTTCTTGGCGATCCAGCCGGCTCCCGCTGCCGGGACTGAGGGAGCCGGGGGATCGGGCATCTTGACCTTGATCCACAACAGCAAGGCGATCGAAAGGGCTCCAGGGATCGCCAGAACTGCCATCGCGGGCCAAATCGTCGACGCGAGCGCGACAACTGCGGCCACGATCAATGGCCCCGAAAACGATCCGACCTGGTCTAGGGCTTTGTGCACGCCAAAACCGCGACCGCGACCGACTTCTCCTGCGGCTTGCGCGAGCAGTCCCGTCTTGGAGGGGCTGCGTACGGCCTTTCCGAACCGCTCCGCCAGGATCAAGACACAGGCGACGGTGAGTCCGGCGGCGCCGACAAAGGGCGTGATCGCGAGCAACGGCACGCAGACCGCGGTGAGGGAGTAGCCGATAAGCGTCAGGCCCCAATAGTTCCCGGTCCGATCCGCGAGGCTTCCGAATAACAAGCGCAGCACGAGGGCTATCGCCTCTCCGGCGCCAGTCACGATCCCGACCAGCAGGGCGGAGGCTCCCAACGACGCAAGCAGTGGACCTGTGATTGACCGGGCACCCTCATAAACCATGTCGGCCGAGAGGCTCACGACACCGAATCCGATCACCGTGCGCCATGGACCTGAGGTTGTCACCTCTCCATTGTGTAGCGGTCAGTTAACGACCTTGATACCCGCACAACATCAACCGTTAGACTTGAGTGCGCGCAGTTCGCGCATAGAACGTACTCAAACGTCGAGTCGCCACTGAAAAGTTGCCACGGAAAAGGATTAGGCCTGTGGGCATAGTCGTGCAGAAGTACGGCGGCTCCTCGGTTGCCGACGCAACCAGCATCAAGAGGGTCGCCCAGCGCATCGTCGCGACCAAAAAGGCCGGTCACGACGTTGTCGTTGTCGTGTCCGCGATGGGCGACACCACCGACGATCTGATGGATCTTGCCAATCAGGTCTCACCGCTGCCGCCTGGACGCGAGCTCGACATGCTGCTCACCGCCGGCGAACGCATCTCGATGGCGCTGCTGGCCATGGCGATCGGCAACCTCGGTCAAGAGGCTCGTTCTTTCACCGGTTCGCAGGCTGGCGTCATCACCGACTCCGAACACGGCCGCGCCAAGATCATCGACGTCACTCCCGGTCGCATCGAGGCTGCCCTCGCCGAGGGTTCCATCGCGATCGTCGCCGGATTCCAGGGTGTCTCGCAGACAAGCAAGGACATCACCACTCTCGGTCGTGGTGGCTCCGACACGACTGCGGTCGCACTCGCCGCGGCACTCAAGGCCGACGTCTGCGAGATCTACAGCGACGTCGACGGCATCTTCACTGCCGACCCCCGCATCGTTTCAAACGCGCGCCAGATCCCGCGCATCTCGTACGAAGAAATGCTCGAGATGGCGGCCAACGGCGCCAAGATCCTTCACTTGCGCTGCGTCGAATACGCGCGCCGCAACAACATGCCGATCCACGTACGTTCTTCGTTCTCGAATAAAGAGGGCACCTGGGTTGTTGATGCAGAATCAGTAAAGATTGAGGGCAATAACATGGAACAGGCAATCATCTCTGGTGTCGCTCACGACCGCAGCGAAGCCAAGATCACCGTCGTCGGTGTCCCCGACAAGGTGGGCGAGGCCGCGTCGATCTTCCGCGCGCTCGCACAGGCTGCCATCAACATCGACATGGTCGTCCAGAATGTCTCGGCCGCCGCGACGGCTTTGACTGACATCTCGTTCACGCTTCCGCGCGAAGATGGCCAGAAGGCTATGACAGCCCTCGCCCGACTCAAGGACGACGTTGGCTATGAACGCCTCCAGTTCGAAGACAGCGTGGGCAAGGTGTCGATCATCGGTGCCGGTATGCGCTCATCACCAGGCATCACCGCTTCCTTCTTCGAGGCACTCGCCAACGCCGGCGTCAACATCGAAATGATCTCGACCTCCGAAATCCGAATCTCGGTCATCGTTGCCGAGAACCAGGTGGATGCTGCCGTCAACGCGGCGCACGAAGCCTTCGGTCTTGGTTCGGAAGAGATCGAAGCCGTTGTGTACGGAGGTACCGGCCGATGACCCGCATAGGTGTTGTTGGCGCGACCGGTCAGGTCGGCGCCGTCATGCGCAAACTTCTCGAAGAGCGCGATTTTCCCGTCAGCGAGATGCGCTACTTTGCCTCGTCCCGTTCGGCAGGCAAGACCCTGCCATGGCGTGGCCAGGAAATCGTGATCGAAGACGCCGAAACAGCTGACCCCACCGGTCTCGACATCGCGCTGTTCTCCGCCGGCGCCACCATGTCGCGCATTCACGCGCCCCGCTTCGCGGCGGCCGGCGTCACGGTCATCGACAACTCCTCGGCGTTCCGCAAGGACCCCGAAATCCCGCTCATCGTCAGTGAAGTCAATCCCCAGGACATCGCCAAGGCCGATATCCACAACGGGGGCCGCGGCATCATCGCCAACCCCAATTGCACGACGATGGCCGCGATGCCGGTCCTCAAGCCGCTTCACGACGAAGCCGGACTCGTACGCCTCATCGTCAGCACCTACCAAGCCGTTTCGGGCTCGGGCGTCGCCGGCGTCGAAGAGCTTCACTCGCAGGCCCTCGCCGTCGTCGACAAGGCCAATGAGCTCGCCCACGACGGTTCGTCTGTCGCGTTCCCCGCGCCGGTGAAGTATGTCGCCCCGATCGCGTTCAACGTGTTGCCGATGGCCGGATCGATCGTCGATGACGGTTCCTTCGAGACCGATGAAGAGCAGAAGCTCCGCAACGAAAGCCGCAAGATCCTGGGCATACCCGAACTGCGCGTTTCGGGCACCTGCGTACGTGTACCCGTGTTCAGCGGTCACTCATTGTCGATCAATGCCGAGTTCGAGCGGCCCATCTCGGTTGCCCGGGCGACCGAGATCCTCGGTAGCGCGCCCGGCGTCAAGCTCGTCGACGTGCCCACGCCTTTGCAGGCTGCCGGTGCCGATCCGAGCCTTGTCGGCCGCATCCGTCAGGACGAAAGCATTGACGGCGGACGCGGACTGGTGCTGTTCGTGAGTGGCGACAATCTGCGCAAGGGCGCTGCGCTCAACACCGTGCAGATTGCCGAACTGCTCGTCTGACACGGTTCAGACCCGCAGGCTGAGTTCAGCACGAAGCCGGGCTTCTTGGAACCCGCGTCGCCAGCGCTTGAAATATCGCTCTTGAACGTACCAATTGACGAGAATGCCGTATTCGAGCCCCTACGCTGTCCGTAGTGGACAGGGAGTTCGTTTCGGTATGTATGGATCGAGTCAACGGCCGTGAGGCGCTCCGCCCTCCGTGGGATTGTTGTCTCGGGTCTGTTCATGACGTGGTTCGCGCTTGGCTCGCCGGCTCAGGCGACCTCGGCCCCTGCGCCGGTATTCGCGTCTCCGGCAACCTCCGACTTCACGATCCACGTGACCTCCGAGCAACCGATCCATTTCGCGGGCACCGTTGCTGGTCCGACTACGGCTTTCGACAAGGTCTTCGTCACGAACTTCACGGCCAACCCGGGCGATCCGCCCATCATCTGCCAAGACGACGTGATCGATCCTGGGGGTGTGTGGAGTTGTGACACCACAACCCCGATTGCCCTCGGCGACTGGGAACTTCATTCGAACTGGTTTGCACTTGACCCGGGCTTCGGTCCGGAACCTCCGACTCAGGCCGTGTTGCAAATGCACGTCGTGCCCGAGGCGGCACCACCTCCGCCGCCTCCACCGCCAACGACCCACCCGCCGTCGACGCCTGCGACGACTCAGGCTCCGGCCTTCGTGCCACCGCTGCCACCGCTGCCATTGCCGACCACAGAGCCGACGGCTGAGGTCCCGCCAGTCGAGCCGCCCTTGGTTGCTGCACCGCCCGCCCTCATCCCGGGTCTCCCCGACCTGTCCACTCCTGAGTCGGACCTGCCCGGCCCGTGGGACCCCAGCGATCATCCGCGCGAGGTCCTGACCCTCGGTGTCGCCACGTTCGCGATCCTCGCGATGGTGGGTCCCACGGGCCTCGCCGCGAGCAGCACCGCCGCCTTGGCACTTGTCGCAACGGCGGGTGCCGCAGCGAGCGCCGCCGCAGCGGGTGGCTCGCGCAAGAGTGGGAGCGTCAAGGCCGCCAAGGTCAAGATGAACAAGTTCTCCGGCCCCGGCGCAGGCCGGGGCGACCAATCCCGAACGTGGCAATTGCCCGGCTGGGAAAAGCTGGACGCCTGGAGCCTGGCCGTGCCGCTCTGGTTGGCGCCACGGTCACCGTTGACTGCGCGGATACTGGTCGACGGTTCCTATCTGCGCGCCATCTTCAGTACCGCGTGGACACTGCTTGTCATCGCCGGCGGATACCTCGGCCTCGTCGCCGCACACCAAACCAACGGCGTACCAATCGCGCCATCGGTCGCCCTCACCGCGACCCTGCTCGTCATCGCGATCTTCGATGCCACGGCCGGAGCTGCGGGCGTTCTCGGCTTCCTCGTCGGCATGTTCATCTGGCACTCGAACGAACTCAGCGCCGCCACGACGATCCGTTCCTTCCTTGGACTCGCAGCCCTGTGGTTCGCGATACCACTGATCGCTTCGGCAACCCGCCCGTTCCGACGCACGACTGTCGTCGGCTCGAGGTATGCGTGGGACAGGCTCGCTGACACGGTGATCGGCACACTGACCGCTGGTTGGGCAGTCCAGAAGACCATCGGCGGTATGCCCGGATTGTCGGGCCTCGACCTGTCGATCGCGCATCACGCCGACAAGATCGCCCTGATCGCGATGATTGCCGTCGTGTCCCGCGTGGTGGTCGAAGAGTTCGGCGCGTGGCGCTACCCGCTCCGGCTGCAGGCGGTCGAAATGGGCAAGATGCCGTTCGCCGGTGCTGGTCAGCGGCTGTTCGCGACCGGACTGCGTACGGTCCTGTTCGTCTTCCTGTCGATTGCCTTCATCGGCAACTGCTGGCAATTGTGGGTCGGCGCGGTCCTCTTCCTGGTGCCACAGATCCTTTCGGTCTATGAGCGGAAGTTCCCCAACTCCGAGCGGCTCCACGGAATCCTGCCGGCTGGCATTCTCAAGACGTTGCTCATGCTGATCATCGGCAGTTTCTTTGCGAAACTCGTGTTCTCGATCCTGACGAACCCCGACAGCATGCTTCGCAACGGCTTCATCCTGATGACGATCCCGGGCCTCGTTATGTCGGCCCTGGGCTTGTTCGGCCACGACGGCCCGGAACCGAAATGGACCTGGCCACGCCAGTTCATCGGCGTACTCATCCTGAGTGCGATCCTGGGACTCATCTTCACGGGTTGGTGAGTTGCTCCCGGAACGCCACGAAATCGTCGAGAGCGTGGGGGTTGGTGAGGGCGCCCTTGGCGACGGCCTCGTCGACGGGCGTGCCCCGCAAGATCTTCTTGGCCGGCACCTCGAGCTTTTTGCCCGACAGGGTGCGTGGCAAAGCGCCGACCTGATGGATGACGTCGGGAATATGCCGCGGTGAGAGCTGGGTCCTGAGGGCGGTGCCGATGCTGCGACGTATTTCGTCGTCAAGGGTGAGTCCCTCGGCGAGAACAACGAACAGGATGAGGGTACCGGCGCCCCCTTCCTGATCCTCGAGGTGGACGACGAGGCTGTCGGTCACTTCGGGCAAGGCTTCGACCACGGTGTAGAACTCCGATGTGCCCAGCCGAACTCCACCGCGATTCAGCGTCGCATCGCTACGCCCGGTGATGGTGCAGGTGCCACGGTCGGTGATCGTGATCCAGTCGCCGTGGCGCCATACGCCGGGGATGTCCTCGAAGTAGGCAGCCCGATAGCGTGAGCCGTCGTCGTCGCCCCAGAACCCGACCGGCATCGAGGGCATGGGGGCGGTGATGACGAGCTCGCCGAGACTTCCGATGACAGGTTTTGCATCGCCGTCATATGCCTGAACGGCCGCGCCTAGGCAGCGGCAGGCGATCTCGCCGGCATACACCGGGACGATCGGGGCCGACCCCACGAATCCCGAACACACGTCAGTGCCACCGGAAAGGGAACCGAGTTGAGCGGTCGCACTCACGGCCTCGTAGACCCAGCGGAATCCCTCGGCCGGAAGCGGTGCGCCGGTCGAGCCGATGCCCCGAAGGGACGAGAGGTCGGCAATGTCTTTGGGGACAAGTCCTTCCTTTCGGCACTGCAGAAGGAACGGGGCACTCGTACCGAAGTAGGTCACATCGAGCTCGTCGGCCATGTGCCAGAGCATCGAGGTGTCAGGGTAGGCGGGGTTGCCGTCGAACATGACGATGGTGGATCCGACGCCGAGGCCGGAGACCAGGAAGTTCCACATCATCCAGCCGGTTGTCGAGAACCAGAAAAAACGGTCGTTGGGTCCGAGATCTGTTTGCAGGCCGAGGGACTTGAGGTGCTCGATCGTGATGCCGCCGTGGCCATGGATGATCGGCTTGGGCAGACCGGTGGTGCCCGACGAGAACAGGATGTAGAGCGGTGCGTCGAAGGCGACCCGGGTGAAGCCCATGGGTGCCGACCCCGACAAAAGGTCTTGCCACGTGACTGCCCCCTCCGGCGGGGGAGCGGCCGGATCGAGATAGGGCAGCCACACGAGGGTCTCGACGCTGGGTAGAGCAGCGCGAATGGCCTCGACCTCGGCCCGTCGTTCGACGCCTTTGGCGCCGTATTGGTAGCCGTCGACCGCCACCAGGACCTTGGGTTCGATCTGCTTCCAGCGGTCCGTGACGCTCTGCGTGCCGAACTCCGGCGCACATGAGCTGAAGATCGCGCCGATACTGGCCGCGGCCAACAGGACGATGAGAGTCTCGGGAATGTTGGGGGAGTACGCAGCCACCCGGTCGCCAGCGGTGACCCCGGCTCGAAGGAGCCCGGCGCGTGCGCGGGCAACCTGTTCGCGGAGCTCCGAAGCGGTCAGCCGGATCTCGTCGCGGCCCTGGGACCGTGCAAGGACGACAACATCGTCATCGGCCCGGCCGGGCATCCGCAACATCGCCTCGGCGTAGTTCAGCCGTGTGCCGGGAAACCATTGCGCCCCCGGCATGGCCGCATTCGCCAGGGCAGTGGTCGGTGCTTCGTCAGAGGGGATGTCGAAGAACGTCCATACGGCCAGCCAAAAGCTGTTGAGGTCGGTGATCGACCACTCCCAGAGGTCTTCGTAGGAGTCGAAGGAATGGCCTTGATCCGCCAACCACTCGATGAATTCGCCGATCCGCGAAGTCTGGCCAGCGGGTGGCTCCCAAAGAACCGTCATCCGACTTCGCGCGAAGCCGAATCGGTGATGGCGATAAGTCGATGCGAGACTGCGAAGGATGCGGCGACCAGCAGGGGCATGATGAGGCACGCCCAGACGGTGTAGATGAGGCCCAGGAAGAGACCCATGATCACGATCAGTGCGAGGGCAAGACCCAGAAAACTGGTGAGGCGCGGCTGGCGTACGTGCATCCTGGCGAGCAAGAATTCACCGAACGCGAACGCAACGAACGCCACCACGACCACGGTCAGCGAACCCCATGTGCCGCCGCCGGTAGAGACACCCCGGACATTGCTGAACATCATCCTCAGCAAGACAGTGATGCCGACCGTGGTGAGGCCGATGATCGCCCCGACGATTGCTGCCGCCCTGGTCTGCTCGATGCGGGGCAGGCGGAACGCGCGAACCGAGGTGTAGCCGGAGTGGACTGTGTCGCCGACTTTGTAGCCGGCGCTCTTGACGCCGCCGCGTGCAACCGCGGTGGCCCGGCCGGTATGCCTGCCCAGCGACCTGGCGGCGGACCCGGCCTTCTTGCCGAGGTCGAGCGAAGGCCTGGGTGCGGCAGGGGCCTTCGGCGATTTTGGCGTCTTCGCACTGGCTGCCTTGGCAGCGGGCTGCGGGCGAGTCGGTGCCACGACAGGAGTTGCGCCCGGGCGGCCATACTTGACGGTTGGGGCAGCGCTGCTCGAGCTGGGTCGTTTGGCGACCGTCTTCTTGACAACCCGCTTCTCAATTTTCTTCGCGGGTTCCTGCTCTTCGGCCATGAATCAAGTCTTTCACATGGTCGGTCGCGGGCAAGACGCTAATGGTTTCGATCGTGTGGAGTTTGGTTGACCAATGCGTCGCTCGGGCGGAACATGGGTGCATGTCGCAACGAACCGATTCATTCCGATGACGCCCGAGTCTCTGCAGGCGGCGCTTGGGTTCACGTCCGTAGACCTGGAGCACAATCGGGCCGGTCGCCTGTCGCCTGCGCAACAAGCCCACATGACTGTCCAGGGCAAACGCGGCCAGACGCTCAACCTCGTCATGGGCGGGGTTTTTGTGGCGTTCGTGATCTTCATCGTCGTCGTTGTGCTGCCGAAGACGTCCGGTTCGGAGTCGAGCGGCTCGTCAGCGGTGCCGCCGGGCGTCATTCTCGGCGTACTTGCCGTTGTCGGGCTGGTTGTCGGTCTGACCCTCGTTCGTACGCGTCGCGCCATGGGCGGTCTGTCGACCGGCGGAGTCAGGTCGACCGAAGGCCCTGCCCGTACGAAGGCTCGCGCCTACGGCAATGTCGACCAGATGGACGTCATGCCCGTCTATCGGCTCAAAGTGGGTGCGGTGACTTTCCCGCTTCCAAATGCGCGGCAGCTGGGCGCGTTCGAAGACGGCATCGCGTACCGGTGCTACTACGTCAAGGGCACTTTGCCCGTGCTGATCTCGGCCGAGCAGCTTTGACGGAGCCGAGAACCGGATCGAACACACGACAGCCGAACCCCTGGAGGTTCGGCTGTCCGCGATGCCCTGAGACATCCCATGGTCGGGCTGACAGGATTTGAACCTGCGGCCTCGTCGTCCCGAACGACGCGCGCTACCAAGCTGCGCCACAGCCCGACGCCTCTACTTGAGAGGACCGGGCGAGTCTATCCCAGTCAATGTCAGCAATGTCGCCTCGGGGCGACATGCCAAACGAACCGGCGTGTAGGGCGAAGTGCCAAGTCCCGCGGACACGTGCAACCACGAAGGATCGTGCCCCGGTGTGGTGTGCGTATGCAGTCCCTTGGCCCGTGCTGTGTCGAGATCGCAATTGGTGACGACTGCGCCACGACCGGGAATGCACACCTGTCCACCGTGCGTATGACCCGCGAGAATCAGCGGGTAGCCGAGCGCGTTCCAGCGGTTGAGGACACGAAGGTATGGCGCGTGCGCGACACCGATGGCGAGGTCTGCCGACAGGTCTGCCGGCTGGTTGTCGAGACGGTCCAACTCGAGGTGGGGGTCATCGACTCCGACGAATGCGAGCCGTTTTCCCTTGACGATCAACTCGTCATGTTGATTGGTCAGATCGTGCCAGCCGCGGCGGGTGAAAGAGCCCTGCAGCTCGCGCCACGGCAGATCGAACTCGCGGGCGTTGACAAGGCCTTTGCCCTTTTTGAGGTAGTGCGCAGGGTTCTTGGGCCGCGGGGAGATGTAGTCGTTCGAGCCGAAGACGAACACGCCGGGCAGGTCGAGCAGGTCGCCATACGCGCGCAGCGTGGACGGCACCGCATCCATGTGGGCAAGGTTGTCGCCGGTGTTGACGACGAGGTCGGGCTGAAGATCGGCGAGTCCGCGAAGCCACTTCTGCTTCTTCTTTTGGCCAGGTGTCATGTGGGTGTCGGAGAGGTGCAACACGCGCAACGGCTCGGACCCCGGCGCCAACACCGGCACCGTGAATTCGCGCAGCGTGAACGCCGTGGCTTCCCACAAGGAATAGGCGAGACCGGTCGCGGCTGCCGCGACCGGCCACAGGAATTTGTTCACGACCTCACCCTTTCACAACGCCTGAAATTGCGACAACGCCCGGACTGAGACAATGGGCGTATGTCTGCCCTCAAGGATCAACTCCGCAACGACCTCACAGCCTCGATCAAGGCGCGTGACGCATTGCGGTCATCCACGATTCGTATGGTGCTCACCGCGATCACGAATGCCGAGGTCGCCGGCAAGGAAGCCCGTGAGTTGAACGATG
>JBDSQP010000249.1:0-1728 GCA_039929755.1 Aeromicrobium sp.
GCCGGAGCCCGAGCCCACAACCGCGGCGCCAGCGCTCTACAAGCCGCCGAACAGTTCCGCAGGAACGTCGGCCTTCTTTCGGTCAAGCACGCCGTACGCAACGATCCCGGCGGCAACCTCGTCGACCAGTGTGATCCGATATCGGACCTTTATTTCGGCCGCGAAGGTCTCGTCGCCGTGCGGAACCTTTCGCGGCGACAATCGAGGGTTCAGCAGCTACTACGACAAGCCGAACAGGACGCGCGTTAGCGTCTTCTACAACTGGGCAACCAAGTCAATCTCCACGACCAAGCACATCGGAACCACGCACAAGTTGAACAGCTCCGGGCAAGTCATCGAGGCGAAGACCGCGAGTTCTTCGGGGATCAAGTTCCAAGCGCCGCTCATGTATGCGACCTATGGGCGGATCGAAGTGAACCATGCGGTCGGCAATCCGCTGTGCTCGGTCGCGGGACCAATTGCATACTCTGTGGTCATGGAAGCGTGGAAAGACGGTGCAGCACGCATCGCCGGAAAGCGACGGAAGGTACCCAATCACGAGGCGTACCTCTACCCCAAGAGCGAGGCTTACGGGGTCACGATCTTCAAACGATCGACGACGAACTTCATGTGCCTGAACTTCAACTGCGGTGACGAGAGTCTCTGGGAGACCACTCCTTGACAAGAGCTGCAGGACTGCCAGCCTGCTTCATGGTCTCGAGTGCACTATGGGTCGGCGGACTCTTCTTGGCAGACCGCGACCTGGTCCGGCCCGAAGTCACACCGATCGCTGTGGCCATCGTCTTCTACTTGGTGGTCGCCGTCGCTCTGATTACGGTTCTTCACGAGCACCTGCCAGTGACCCTTGGGGCGCTTTGGCTGTTCGCGGTTTGTCTGACCATCGCAGTCCTTGCTACAACCTCGGGTCCGGACGGCTGGGTCTCCATTCCAGCTGGCATCTTCTTCGGGAGCCTTGCATTCATCGCCTGGGCCGCTACGGGTGGACTCCTTTGGGCGTTCACTAGGAACGCCACGAGCTCCTAAGAGCGCGGGCTTTTCGAGCCCCAGCTGGTGGGAGAAGCCCGGTTCCGCGGCGAACGCACACGGTTACGGACTCTTCTCGAGGTGGCCGAGACACCTACAGGACTGGGTCTCGCATCGGGTCTGCCGGCTACCTAAGTGCGGTGCGCGGCGCAGTATCGACCGCTACTGGGCCGCAGTCACGGGAGCGCCCGACGCGACGACCGCCTACAGCTAGAAGCGAGTAATCATCTCAATGCGGCGCCTGTGCAGGTGTAGCGCACGGCTGCTTTCGGCCTGCACGAGCTGTCGATGGAATTCGGTGGCAAGCTCGCTTTCAACGAAACCACATGTGGCGTAAAACGGCGCGTTCCATAGAACGTCTGCAAAAGTTCGCAACGTCATGCAGTATTTGCCGCGCGAGCTGGCCTCGAGTTTCGCAGCTTCGACGAGGGCACTGCCGTGACCGCGTCGACCGCAACTCGGCAGGACGGACAGTTGTTCCAAATGGACAATGTCGCCGACCTCGATCACGTGCACGAAGCCAACGGCCGGCCCACCGTCTGACTGAGATGACACCAGGCCAAACCCAGGCAAGGCTGCTCGATCCGACCCTGTCACGGCTCGGTCCCACTCGGCCGGTGCTAATAGTTCGATCAGCAGCGAGTCTGCGGCACTCTCGATCTGCTCTACGAGCGCGAGGGACGGCTCGATGGTCCGCTGATCGAC
>JBDSQP010000250.1:0-3506 GCA_039929755.1 Aeromicrobium sp.
TACGGTGCGGCTGCCTGGGGCCTGGTGGCGACTCTCGCGTTCGACACCGTTTCGGTCGCCTCCGGAGGCGCCTATTGGACCCACTATCTGATCGAGCCGATCGCTCCCTTGGCGATCGTGACCGGCATCCTCATTGCCCGACGCCAACCATTCGTACGACCGATCGTCGCCCTCACCGCCATCGCCGCAGTGATCAGTTCGGCGATCTGGTTGTCCGTCGTCAAACCCTCGACCGGATCCGATGTCGGCCACGCCATCCAGGCGTCGGCGCGGCCGGGCGACACGATCATCACCATCTACGGTCATGCCGATGTGGTCCAGACATCCGGGCTCTCCTCTCCATACCCATTCCTCTGGAGCTTGCCGGTCAAAGCGCGCGACCCTCAACTCAACGACCTCAGTCAGGTTCTCAGTGGGCCGCAGGCGCCGACCTGGTTCGTTAAGTGGAAGCACATCGCGTCATGGGGCGTCGAGCCCGATCAGGTGCGGGCCATCATCGCTCGCGACTACCGACTCTTCGGTCATGTCTGTGGACATCCGGTCTATCTGCGCGAAGGCGTCACCCGCCCGCGTCTCCACGCGCAAGCGAAGTGCCCGAACCTATCGGTCGTCAAGACGATCACGAAGGACGAACTGCCATGAGCACTGTTGTCGTCATCCCGACCTACAACGAAGCGCTGAACATCGGGCCAATGATCGCCGCCGTCCTGGCGGCAGAACCCGATGCCGACATCCTCGTTGTCGACGACAACAGCCCGGACGGAACGGCGGGCCTCGTGGCGAATTTCGGCGATGCTCGCGTCCACCTGCTGAACCGCGCCGAGAAGGAAGGACTCGGTGCTGCGTATCGTGCCGGATTCCAATGGGCACTCAACGCCGGCTATGACCGCATCGTCCAGATGGATGCCGACTTTTCCCATCCGCCGGCGAAGGTCCCCGAGCTCCTCGCAGCGCTCGACAACGCGGAGGTGGCCGTCGGTTCGCGGTATGTGGAAGGCGGTGGCATCGACAACTGGTCGTGGTCCCGGCGCCTCATCTCCTGGGCCGGGAACCTGTATGTCCGCATCATCCTGGGGCTGTCAGTCCGGGATGCGACCGCGGGCTTCAAGGCCTTCCGCACCGAAGCTCTCGTAAGGCTCGGCGCCCTCGACGCCGCCTCGAATGGCTACTGCTTCCAGATCGAGAACACGTGGCGCGCCTGCAGACTGGGTATGCGCGTCGTCGAGGTTCCGATCACGTTCACGGATCGCACCGAGGGGACATCGAAGATGTCGGGCTCGATCGTTCGCGAAGCGCTCAAACGGGTGTTGTTCTGGCGCTGGACCGAGCTCTACGAATTCGGCATGCGGGAGCGTGGCCTCGAACGGTTTCTGAACCCCGAGGTGTTCAGCTTCCTCGCCGTCGGCGGTGCGGGCTATGTCGTAGACGTCGCCGCCTTCAACTACTTCCGCGCGACGCCGGCTCTGGCATCCCACGACCCCTCGGTGTCGAAAATCCTTGCGGTCATCGTCGCGATGATCGTGACCTTCATCGGCAATCGGGTCTTCACCTGGCGCGGCGAGAGCGCCAACAGCCGGCGCAAGCAGATTGCCCTGTTCGTGCTGTTCAACGCAATCGGCCTCGGGTTCTCGGTCGTCACTCTCACGATTTCCCACGACATCCTCGGCCTGACCAGCGTGCTGGCCGACAACATTTCGGCGAATGTCATCGGCCTCGCGCTGGGCACGGCCTTCCGCTATTGGTCCTACAAGCGGTTCGTCTTTGGAGACAAACTCTCAGAGGTTGACGCTGGCCATACCGGCCGGGACATAGCGCTCACCGGCGGCGACTCCGATCGGAGCCACCTCCTCGAGCGCTGAGAGATCGGCGGCCGTCAGCTCGATGTCCGCGGCGGCGGCGTTCTCTTCGAGGTACGTACGACGCTTTGTGCCGGGGATCGCAACCACACCGGGCTGGGTGAGCACCCAGGCCAAGGCCAACTGCGTCGGCGTGACGCCCTTGACGTCGGCGAGCTCGCGCACCTTGTCGACGACCTTGAGATTGGCTGCGATGTTCTCATCACTGAATCGCGGCGAAGAGCGACGGAAGTCATCCTCATCAAGATCGTCGGCGCTCTTGATCTGACCGGACAGGAGTCCGCGACCGATCGGCGAGTAGGCCACGAACGCGATGTCGAGCTCGCGAACAGTGGCGAGAACACCGTTGGTTTCGGGCGAACGCTCGAACAGCGAGTATTCGGTCTGGATCGCGGTCAGCGGATGCGTCGCGTGCGCCTTACGGATCGTCTCCGGGGCGGCTTCGGAAACGCCGAGATAGCGGACCTTGCCCTCTTTAACGAACTCGCCCATCGCGCCGATCGTCTCCTCTATCGGACGCGTCGGGTCCACCCGGTGCAGGTAGTAAAGGTCGATGTGGTCGGTATTGAGGTGCTTCAACGAGCGTTCGAGCGCCGTGCGGGCGTACTCGGCGCTGCCGTTGATGGGTAGGCGTTCCAGATTGGGGCCGACCTCGCTGCCGAATTTGGTCGCGATCGAGTACTCGTCGCGGCGGCCTGCCAAAACCTTGCCGATCAGCTGTTCGTTGAGGAACGGCCCATACATCTCGGCCGTGTCGATCAGTGTGATGCCCAGATCGAGGGCGCGGTGGAGGGTCGCTGCGGACTCCTCCTCATTCCGCTCCCCGTAGAACGCGCTCATACCCATTGCGCCGAGTCCTTCGACCGACGCCGTAAGTCCCTGGCTTCCCCATGCTGTTGTCTTCATGCGTTCCCCTTGTCCCTGATAATCGTGCAATAGAAATCGATCTTGTGTTCAATGGCCGCGAGGTGCGCCTGCACCTCAACGAGGTCCGCGAGAACGTGCTCCCGGTGCGCGGTCAGGATGTCCATTCGTTCCTGTTCGCTACCTGGTTTGCGGTAGAGCGCCACGAAAGCCCTAATGTCGCGAATCGGCATCCCTGTCTTGCGGAGCATCACGAGAGTGCCGAACCAACGCACGTCGCTCTCGGTATAGCGCCGCTGCCCTGACGCGGAACGATCGGGTGGGTCGAGCGTGAGGCCTTCGCGTTCGTAGTACCTCAACGTGTCGACGCTGAGCCCACTCGCTTCGGCAGCGGCACTGATCGAGATGCCCGAGGATGGGAATTCGGTGGTGGTGACACTCATACGTTCAGCATGAACCCTGGAGTGCACTCCAGGTCAAATCCCGTCCCACGCGGCTGCTTCTCTGCCATGGTTGTCTGGTGCCCAGGACAACGAAACACCAGATTCGCGTCGCGACGGACATAGCCGCTCCAGTCGACGTCGTATGGGTTCGGATTTCCGATCATGTGGGCACGCCGACGTGGGTCCATCAGGTCGAATGCGTGACTCTCGCCAAGGACGGAATCCCACACAACGGCCTGGGCGCCGTACGGGTGGTCGAATTCAAACCACGTCTCTGGTCGACGATCCACGAAGAAATAACCCGCTTCGAGCCACCGCATTCCTTCGAGTATGTGCTGTTCAA
>JBDSQP010000251.1:0-5283 GCA_039929755.1 Aeromicrobium sp.
GACCTTCATGTCACCAGACTCGATACGGGCACGACGCTCGGCGTGAGAGCCGACCAGCGCCTGCTTCATGTAGCCGGACTCGACGGCGGCGACAGCGCCGCCCATCGCCTGTACGCGGTCGATCTCCTCCGTGGCGCCGGCAACGAGCTCGGCGACCTTGGCCTCGATCACAACTGAGCCCTCGAAGATGTCGTCGTACTCAAGCAGGTCAGACTCGAACGCGAGCACCTGCTGGAGGCGCAACGACCACTGCTGGTCCCACGGACGTGGCAGGCCTAGGGCCTCGTTCCATGCGGGCAGCTGCACGGCGCGGGCGCGTGCGTCTTTGCTCAGCGTCACACCGAGCATCTCGAGCACGATGCGCTGCACGTTGTTCTCAGGCTGAGCCTCTGTGAGGCCGAGCGAGTTGACCTGGACTCCGTAGCGGAGGCGGCGCATCTTGGGATCAGTCACGCCATAGCGTTCACGGGTGATCTCTTCCCAGAGCCGGCCGAAAGCGCGCATCTTGCACATCTCTTCGATGAACCGCACGCCAGCGTTGACGAAGAACGAGATGCGGCCGACGACTGCTTCGAACTCTTCAGGCGGCACCTGGCCCGAGTCGCGGACCGCATCAAGCACTGCGATCGCGGTCGTGAGCGCGTAGGCGAGCTCCTGCGTGGGCGTCGCGCCAGCCTCCTGCAAGTGATAGCTGCAGATGTTGAGCGGGTTCCACTTCGGGATCGTGCTGACTGTGTAGGCGATCATGTCCGTCGTCAGGCGCAGCGATGGCGCGGGACCGAAGACGTACGTGCCCCGCGACAGGTACTCCTTGATGATGTCGTTCTGCGTCGTGCCCGACAGCAGCGACGGATCGACGCCCTGCTCCTCGGCGGCGACCTCATACATCGCCAGCAGCCACATGGCGGTGGCGTTGATCGTCATCGACGTGTTCATGGTGTCGAGCGGGATGTCCTTGAAGAGCTGACGCATCGCACCGAGGTGCGGGATCGGTACGCCGACCTTGCCCACTTCGCCACGGCTGAGTTCGTGGTCGGGGTCGTAGCCCGTCTGCGTCGGCAGATCGAAGGCCACGGAAAGGCCGGTCTGGCCTTTCGCGAGATTGAGTCGGTAGAGCTTGTTCGACTCAGCCGCAGAGCTGTGACCGGCATACGTACGCATCACCCAAGGTTTATCCACCATGACAGATTACCCCTGCCCGTTACCGGCCCGTAACCGTTTGAGAGGGCGTGATACCTCACACTGCCGGGGCTGAAGGACCGCCCCATACACTGGCGGCATGGTCAATTTGACGCGCATTTACACCCGTACAGGTGATGACGGCACCACCAATCTCGGCGACATGAGTAAGACGTCGAAACTGGATCTGCGCCTGGGCGCCTATGCCGACGTCGACGAAGCCAACAGCAACATCGGTTTCGCCCTCGCGCTGGGTGAGCTCACTGAGGACGTCGTGGCGGTCCTGACGCACATCCAAAACGACCTTTTCGACGTCGGCGCGGATTTGTCGTGCCCAATCGTTGAAAACCCGGCCTATCCCCCGCTGCGCGTCGAACCGGACTATGTCGACCGCCTCGAAGGTTGGTGCGACCACTACAACGATCAGCTCGAGAAGTTGCGATCGTTCATCCTGCCCGCCGGCACCAAGTCAGCCGCTGCCCTGCACATCGCTCGTACGGTCACCAGGCGCGCTGAGCGTTCGGCTTGGGCCGCCATCGACGAGCACGGCGAGACCATGAACGTTTTGACCGCGAAGTACCTCAATCGACTCAGCGACCTGTTGTTCATACTCGCCCGGTTCGCCAACATCGACAACGGCGACGTCCTTTGGGTCCCCGGCGGCGAACGCTAGCGGTTGCCTAGAGGACGTTGTTGACGCGTTGACCCGGGGGTGAGGCCTCAAGCCAAGCGAGCAGTCCCGTCAAGGCCCTTGGGCCGATCGCAATCTGTCGTACGCCGACTTCTGTCTTGCACGAGACGATGACGTGGCCTGCGTGTATGGCGAAGGCCTCACTGCCGATCGGAGCGCGGCGCTCCTCGATCGCGATGTGACCACGTTCAAAGCGGTAGCGCGGTCGCCAAGAGAGTGAAAATGTCCGAAACCATTCAAGATGATTTTCGGTGTAGCGGCCCATGCCGATAGTCCAACCCTTGTCCGACGCTTCGCCGCGGCGGTTGATGCTGAAATCGAACGAGCCGCTCGATCGGGCGATCGAGCGGCGTCGCAAGGTCAATAGAGCGACGGCGAGGCAGACAAAGCCGACAATGAACGCGAAGGAATCAACAAACCAGAGCCAAACCGGCACGTCGATCCTCCTTGGTGAACAATCCGGTCAGGACGGCTTCTCGACGGCGCGGATCTTGGCTTCGGCGCGGCGCGCCGCTTCCTCATCTTCGCTTTCCTCTGCAGCCTCAAGCTCGGCTCTGGCTTTGTCGAGATCGATCTCACTTGCGAGAAAAGCATCCTCGCTCAGGATCGAAACACGGTTGTCGGCAACCGAGATGAACCCATCGCTAACGGCGACCTTGAAGTGGTCACCATCGATGGGATCGATCTCCACAACCCCTGCTGCCAGCAATGACAGCAAGGGGGCGTGGTTTGCCAGAATGCCGAGCTCACCCTCGACGGTGCGGGCGTTGATCTGACTGGCTTGGCCCGACCATACGACGCGGTCGGCCGAAACCAATTCGATCTGCAGAGTGTCGTCTGACATCAGAGGCTCTTCTGGATCTCTATCCACTTCTTGTCGACGTCTTCGAGACCGCCGCACATGAAGAAGGCCTGCTCAGCAACGTGGTCGTAGTCGCCATCACAGATCTTGGTGAAGCCGTCGATCGTTTCATCGATGGAAACGGTCGAGCCTTCGAGACCCGTGAACTGCTTGGCAACGTACGTGTTCTGCGACAGGAATCGCTGGATGCGGCGAGCACGCGAGACGAGGGTCTTGTCCTCTTCGCTGAGTTCGTCGACACCGAGGATCGCGATGATGTCCTGCAGTTCCTTGTTGCGCTGCAGGATGCCCTTTACGCGGTTGGCCGTGTTGTAGTGATCGGCGCTGATGTAACGCGGGTCGAGGATCCGTGACGTCGAGGTCAACGGATCCACGGCCGGGTAGATGCCCATCGACGCGATCTCACGGTTGAGTTCGGTCGTCGCATCGAGGTGCGCGAACGTCGTCGCCGGAGCCGGGTCGGTGTAGTCATCGGCGGGAACGTAGATGGCCTGAAGCGACGTGATCGAGTGACCACGAGTCGAGGTGATGCGCTCCTGGAGAACACCCATCTCGTCGGCCAGGGTCGGCTGGTAGCCCACCGCGGAGGGCATACGGCCCAAGAGCGTCGAGACTTCGGAACCGGCCTGCGTGAAACGGAAGATGTTGTCGATGAAGAGCAACACATCCTGCTTCTGCACATCACGGAAGTACTCGGCCATGGTCAGAGCCGAAAGGGCGACACGAAGACGTGCTCCCGGCGGTTCGTCCATCTGGCCGAAAACGAGCGCGGTCTGTCCAAGGACGCCAGCGTCTTCCATTTCCGCGATGAGGTCGTTGCCCTCACGGGTGCGTTCACCGACACCGGCGAACACCGACACACCACCGTGGTCACGAGCAACACGGGCGATCATTTCCTGGATCAGAACGGTCTTGCCGACGCCGGCACCACCGAACAGGCCGATCTTTCCGCCCAACACGTATGGCGTCAGGAGGTCAATGACCTTGATGCCGGTCTGGAACATTTCGGTCTTCGACTCAAGGGTGTCGAACGCGGGCGACTTGCGGTGGATGCCCCAACGCTCGGCCGGCTCGAACTTTTCGCCCTCTTTGAGGTTCATGACGTCGCCGATGGTGTTGAACACCTTGCCGAGCGTCGCGTCGCCGACGGGAACCGTGATAGGTCCGCCGGTGTCGATGACAGGAGCGCCGCGGACGATGCCGTCAGTCGGACGGAGGCTGATGGCACGCACGAGTCCGTCGCCAATGTGCAGCGCGACCTCGAGCGTCAGGGTCTCTTTGACGCCGTCAACTTCGGTGTCGACCTTGAGGGCGTTGTACATCTCGGGGATGGCATCGCTCGGGAACTCGATATCGAGCACAGGTCCGATGACACGGGCCACACGTCCGACACTGGTCGCGGTCTTCTCTTCGACTTTCGTAGCCATTTCTCTCACTCACTCCCAGCGGTGGCATCGGCAAGCGCATTGGCGCCACCGACGATTTCGCTGATTTCCTGGGTAATACCGGCCTGGCGGGCCTGGTTGGCGATTCGGGTGTACTTCTGGATCATGTCGTCTGCATTGTCTGTCGCGGACTTCATTGCCTTCTGGCGCGCTGCCAATTCGGAAGCGGCAGCCTGCAACATGCAGTAGTAGATACGGCTGTGGACGTACTTCGGCAGCAAGGCGTCTAGCACCTCGCCTGCCGACGGCTCGAATTCGTACAGGGGAAGCACCGCGTCGGGTTCGGGCAACTCGGTGCCCTCAACGACTTCAAGGGGCAACAGCCGGATGACATCCGGCTCCTGCACCAACATCGACTTGAACCGCGTGAACACGATGTGGAGCTCGTCGACGGCGCGATTCGGATCGACCGCTTCCTCGTCGGTCTCGTCCATATTGAAGGCATCTACGAGTACGTTGCCGATCTCTCGGGCGTTGGCATATTCCGGCTTGTCGGAGAATCCGGTCCACGACTGGACGAACTCACGCGAACGAAACTTGAAGTATGCCTCGGCCTTGCGACCGGTGAGATACATCTCGACGGACTTGCCTTCGCTGCGAAGCTTCTCGGCGAGGCGTTCGGATTCCTTGAGAACTGCCGAGGAGTAGGCGCCTGCCAGGCCGCGGTCACTCGCGATCACGAGCACAGCCGCCTTGGTCGGCGATTCCTTCTCGGTCGTCAACGGGTGATCGACATTGGAGAACGTCGCCACGGCCGACACCGCACGCGTTAACTCGCGCGCATACGGCGCTGCCGCTGCGGCATGTTGCTGCGCCTTGATGATTCGAGACGCGGCAATGAGCTCCATGGCTCGCGTAATCTTCTTCATCGACGTGGTCGACCTGATCTTCGCGCGCAGTTCGCGAACCGATGCTGCCATGCGTCAGCTCCGCTTCTGCTTGACGATCTGCTCCTGCTCGACATCTTCGTCGGCCAGGGCTTCGTGCTCTTCGTGACCGGCCTTGATGGACTGGCCATCGCTGGTCTCGAACTGGTCGAGGAAGGAGTCGTAGGCGTCTTGCAGGGCACTTGCCGTGTCGTCGGCGAAGTCACGCGACTCACGGAT
>JBDSQP010000252.1:0-2017 GCA_039929755.1 Aeromicrobium sp.
GCTTCAGGTGCCAGTGTCCGAAAGGGTGTGGGGGTTCGAATCCCCCCTCGCGCACCCGCACAAGCAAAACCCCCGAACGACGCCGTTCGGGGGTTTTGTCGTTCCCAACCAAACGCATCGACCCACACCTAAACCCCTCGCAATGGGCGTCCTCTCCCGTCCGACCTGGGTTCGGTGTCCTCTCCTAAGAAGCAAGGGGTCTGAAAGAGCCATGGCGATCCGGAATTTTGAGGCCTACCGTGCAGATATCCGCTCACGTTTATCCAGAAGGGGCAGCACCATGGCGTTCATCCAGATAGTCGAAGGACATACCGACCACCTTGACGAGATCAACAAACTCAGTGAGGCGTGGGAAGCGGCAACCGAAGGTCGTCGTACCTCCACGCGATCGATCCTGACAGTCGACCGCAACGATCCGCGCCACTTCACGGTGATTGTGTTCTTCGATTCGTACGAATCGGCGATGGAGAATTCGAACATGCCCGAGACCCAGGAGTTCTCCGGGAAGTTGGTTGCCCTCCTCGACGGGCCGCCGAGCTTCAGCGACCTCGAGGTCGTCGAGGACAACAGCTGACGTATATCCAGCCGGCGTGGGGTCGCGCGCTTGTCCCAGATAGCCTTTTCGCATGAGTTCTTCGCGCGTTCTTGTGGAAATCGATGGCCCCATCGCCTACGTCTGGCTCAACCGCCCCGACAAGCTCAACGGCGTCGACCTCGACATGCTGAGCGATCTAATCGCTGCGGCCAAGAAGCTTCGCAAGAACCGCGAAGTGCGTGCCGTGATCATCCAGGGCAAAGGCAACGCGTTCTGCGCCGGCCTCGACTTCGGTGAAGCGATGAAGGACATGAAGCGCGTCGTGCGCTTCTTCGTCCCCAACCCGTTGACGGGTACGAATCTTTTCCAGCAGGCCAACTGGGCATGGCGCGAGTTGCCGATTCCGGTCATCGCCGTCACCCATGGCCGTTGCTATGGCGCCGGCCTGCAACTCGCACTAGCCGCTGACTTCCGCTATTCGACGCCGGACTGTGAATGGTCCGTGCTCGAGGCCAAGTGGGGACTCGTCCCCGACATGAGCGGCACCGTCACCCTCAGTGAGGTCGTGACGGCAGATGTCGCCAAGAGGCTCACGATGACCGGCGAGATCATCTCGGGCACCGAGGCCAAAGAGCTCGGCCTGGTCAGCGCCGTCAGCGCCGATCCGCTCAAGGACGCGCTGGTGCTTGTTGAGCAGGTGCTGACGCGCTCGCCGGACTCGGTGGCTGCCACCAAGAAGCTGCTCAACGAAACCCGTCGAAGCCGCCCGCGTCGCGCCTTCCACGTCGAGCGCGCTCTCCAGCTCGCGATGCTCCTGTCCAAGAACGCCGGCATCGCGCGCAAGGCCAATTTTGCCAAGGTCGCGCCCAAATTCCTGCCGCGTACGTTTAAGGGTTGATTGGCAAGGGTTGAGTGGTTGAGGGCTGATTCGCCCACAAACCACGGTTGTTAGGCTGTTGCGCGTGACTGACGCCCAAACGCCCGAAGACCCGAAGGCCTCCAAGAAGGTTGCCAACCAGTACGAGCGTGACTACGACTACACGCAGTACTGGAACGACCGCGACTACGAGAACGACGCCGAACGGATCGCAATTCGGCGACTGCTTGGCAAGCGCCGCTTCCGTCACGCGGCCGACATCGGCGGTGGCTTCGGCCGCCTCTGCCTCCTGCTTGCCGAGTATGCCGACAAGGTCACGCTCGCCGAGCCCGCACTCAGCCAGCTTGAGGCGGCCAAGGACGTCCTCATAGACACCGACGTCGAACAACTCCAGATGCAGGCCGACGACCTCAAGTTCGAGGACGGTTCGCTTGACCTCATCACGATGGTCAGGGTCATGCACCACATACCTGAGCCGAGTCAAGAGTTCTCCGAGATTTCCCGTGTACTCGCCAAGGACGGCGTCGCCATCATTGAGGTCGCCAACTATGGGCACTTCGTCAACCGCATCAAACACAAGCGTGCCGGCAAGCCACTTCCGATCG
>JBDSQP010000253.1:0-1661 GCA_039929755.1 Aeromicrobium sp.
GTCGCGGCCCGGATCCGGACTGGAACCCTGGCGGTCAACGGAGGAGTCTGGTTCAGCCCCGATGCTCCGTTCGGCGGCTACAAGCAGTCCGGCATCGGCCGTGAAATGGGCGTCGCGGGTTTCGAGGAGTACCTGGAGACCAAGACGATTGCCGAACCGGCATGAAGCGTTTTGAGGGCAAGGTCGCCATCGTGACCGGAGCGGCCCAGGGCATCGGCGAGGCGTACGCCAAGGCGCTCGGCGCCGAAGGTGCCTCGGTGGTCGTCGCCGACCTCAACGTCGAGTCGGGCGGGCGCGTCGCCTCGGAGATCGAGTCTGCGGGTGGAACAGCGATGTTCGTCCACTGCGACGTCTCCGACGCAGTGTCGGCATCCGCGATGGCCGATGCCGCGGTCGCCGCATACGGGGGCATCGACCTCCTGGTCAACAACGCCGCGATTTACGGTGACATGCAGTTCGACTTACTCATCACCGTCGACTGGGACTACTACAAGAAGTTCATGTCGGTGAACATGGACGGCGCGCTGGTTGTGACGCGTGCGGTGTTCGGCCACATGCAGAAGCGCGGCGGTGGCTCGATCGTGAACCAGAGCTCAACTGCGGCCTGGCTCTACTCCGGGTTCTACGGTCTGGCCAAGGTCGGCATCAACGGCCTCACCCAGCAGCTCGCCCACGAGCTCGGCGGTATGAACATCCGCGTCAACGCCATAGCGCCCGGCCCGGTCGACACCGCGGCCACTCGCACCCAGGCCGGCGACGTCGCACACGACATCGTCAAGGCCAGCATGGCGCTCAAACGGATGGGCCAACCCGAGGACATGGTCGGCGCCTGCCTCTTCCTGCTCTCGGAAGAATCATCGTGGGTGACCGCCCAGATCCTTGACGTCGACGGCGGACAGGTGTTCCGGGCATGACGAGAGTCGGCTTCATCGGTCTCGGCAACATTGGCAAGCCGATGGCTCACCGGCTTCTGGCCTGGGAGGGCGGACTGACCGTCTTTGACATTGCTACCGAGCCGCTGGCCGAGCTGGCGAACGCGGGAGCGCGGGTTGCGTCATCTGTTTCCGACCTCGCCGCCGAGTGTGGCGTCATTTCGATCATGGTGAACACCGATGCCCAGGTCCGCGAGGTGATCGGCGAGATCCTGGGCGCCGCGAAGCCGGGAACCGTGATTGCGGTGCACTCGACTGTCTCGCCCGAGCTGCCGGCGCAGCTGGAGGATCTCGGCAGCCACCGCGACCTGATGGTCGTCGACGCTCCGGTCAGCGGCGGCGCGATGGGAGCCGTCGACGGCACCCTGGCGATCATGGTTGGCGGGACCGACGCAGCATTCGCGGCGATCCGGCGGCCACTCGCCCTGATGGGCACCGAGGTGGCGCACTGCGGCCCCGCCGGCAACGGCACTGCCACCAAGCTCGCCAGGAACCTTCTGCACTTCGTCTCGTTCACGGCGACCGGCGAGGCCCTCCGCCTGGCCGAGGCCGCGGGCATCGACCTGCAGGCCCTGGGCCGGATCGTCCGACATACCGACTCGATCACGGGCGGGCCGGGCGCGATCATGTACCGCGCCACGGCCCAGGAGATGGCTCCCGACGACGGGTGGTTCTCGATCTTTGAGCATGTCCGGGCACTCGGGGAGAAGGACCTCTCCCACGCCATCG
>JBDSQP010000254.1:0-5865 GCA_039929755.1 Aeromicrobium sp.
ACCGGCGAGTTGACCCTCAACACTCAGGTCAGCGACGCTCAGACCAACCTCGATCAACCGTTCCACGACACCGCGACCCTGAATGTGCCGGACGGCGGTCCGACACCGACTGGAGTCATCGCGTTCCGCGTGTTCGGTCCCGACAACGACACGTGCGAAGGAACCGAAGTCTTCAACTCATTCATCGCACTCAGCGGCGACGGCACCACCGCAAACTCCGATGACTTCGCCGCCACCACAGCCGGCACGTACCACTGGATCGCCAGCTACAGCGGCGACAACAACTACGACCCCATCAACGCCCCATGCAACGAACCGGGCGAAACCACCGTCGTCGTCGACCAAGACCCACCCATCGTCGACCCCGACCCGAGCAACCCCGACCCGAGTAACCCCGATGAGAACGGCGATGGCGATGGCGACACCAACGACAATGACCACGACGGCCACAAACACGACAAAGACGACAGCGACGACCTACCCGACACCGGAGCCGGAACACACACCCTGCTCATACTCGCCCTCGGACTCGGACTCACCGGAACCGGCTATCTAGCGGTTCGGCGGAACACCCCACGGCGCGACCTGGACGAATGATCTGTCCAGATCGGCAGCCTTCGGGCAGCCGGTGAGCGCGAGAGTGTTGTCGAACTCGTCGAGGAGTTGGCGCAGAACCGCTTCGGCTCCGGCCTGCCCGTCGTTGACGAGACCCCACAAGACCTGGCGACCGACAAGGACCGCGTCTGCGCCGAGCGCCATCGCCTTGGCTACGTCCCAGCCTCGCCGTATGCCTCCGTCGACCAGGACGTCGATGCGCCCGCCGATGGCCTCGACGATCGGGCCGAGGGCATCGGCGCCGGACAGAGAAGTGTCAAGTTGGCGACCACCGTGGTTGGAGACGATGACACCGGCGGCTCCCGCGCCGACGGCAAGCTCCGCATCGTCGGGACGCAGGATGCCTTTCAGAAGCAGGGGCATGCCGCTGAGCTCGGCGAATTCGGTGATGTCATCCCAGGTCAACGACGCGTCATGCATCGCGAAGATGTCCTCGGTTTTGATCGGTCCACCCGACAAGTTGAGCGCGATCGGGTGTTCAACCTGGAAGCCTGACTTCTTGTCGCGCTCGCGCCAACCGGCGACCGGGAAATCGACGGTCAGGACGAGGGCTTCGTAGCCGCTGTCACGGGCGGCGGCGACGAGGTCAAAGGAGACCTGGCGGTCCTTGAACACGTAGAGCTGGAACCAGCGATTGCCATCAGGCGCAGCCGCAGCAACATCGGCCGGGCTCGTGGTGGTTTGCGAGGAAAGGATCATCGTCGTATCGGTGACCGCGGCCGCCCGCGCCATGGCACCTTCGCCGTCCGGATGTGCATGGCGCTGATAGGCCATCGGCGCGAGGATTATCGGATGTGGCCTCCCGACACCGAGCAATGTGGTGCCGGGATCACGGTTGCTGACATCGACGAGGACCCGGGGTCTCAACGCATACCGACTCCAGGCATCGGCGTTGTCGCGCAGCGTTATCTCATCGCCCGCGCCGCCCGCGAAATATCCGTATGCCGCGGCGCCCAGTGCTGCAGCCGCTCGCTCGTCGGGGGTGTCCACATCGGCAGACTACCGATCGACGCGAACGCGTACCTTGCCACCCGAGGGGAGCAGCGCCCGAAGGCTTCGCGCCCGCAGGCTGCCCCACCACAAGCCGGAACCGTAGGCGAGGTCGTCGAGCCGGCGGGCGAGGACATACCTCATCGGATCGAGCTCGGGCCGGACCTCGACGTAGTCCGCGACACCCTCGGCGACGGCAGCCACAAGAGTCGCCCGGCGAATCCTTTTCGAGAAGAAACTTCCGACCACAGCGAGTGGCCACCAATGCCTCGTGAGGGTTCGCGCGGCTTGCCAGAGGGCTGCCGCGACACCGTTTCCGGTCATGGCTGCCGCGGTCCTCTTTGGGCGCGGCGACTGTGTCAGTTTTTCGGAGAGGCGTGCGCCGACGGCGAGCGACACAACCGCCGCGACGGGCAATGACCACCGGCGCTGTGCCATGACCGCGACGACGATGGAGGCCGACCAAGGGGTGACGACGACCGGAGAGACAAGGGAGCCGTGACGCTGGGCCAAGAGGGCTGCACCCGTGCCATAGAAGTGTTTGCGCGCAAGCCAGGCGCCGAATTCGACCCGGTGGTCATGCCGGACGAAGGCGGTCGGTTCGTAGCGAACCCGCCAACCCTCGGCGCCGATTCGCCAGATCAAGTCGACATCCTCGGCTACCTGGAGGGACTCGTCGAATCCGCTGCCCAGCGCTTCGACGCGGGCAACCAGACAGGCGCTGGGGACGTACGACACCCAGCCTCGCGGCTGGACCGCCGCGGCTCGGGGACCGAGATCGAGTGACGATCGTTCCGACTCATAGCGAGCGATCCAGGACTTTCCGCCATCGGCCAACCCGAGTATGCGCGGCGCGGCGAGGCCGACCCTGGGGTCGTCGAAGTGGGCCAGGAGCGTCTCGAGCCAGTCGCCATCGGCCACGACATCGGAATCGACAAAGGCGACGTATGTTGTCCGGACCTCACGGAGGCCGCGGTTGCGCGCAGCGGCCGGGCCGCCCGAGATCGCGGATCGTATGAGCCGTGCGTGGTGCCGTCGTGTGACCGAACCGACGGCAGTGGGTTTGACCGAGCCGTCATCGACGACGATGACGGCGACTTCGCGTGGCAGCGATCCCAACAGCCGCTCGAGGGACTCGGGACGGTCCTTGACGGGTATGACGATGGTGGTGTCGAACAGGCGAGCGATTCCACCTTCGGCCTGGACAACCGGGTCGGCGACGCCGCGCGCCAGCAAAAGGTCGGCGAGTTCGCCGGTACGCCGATCAACCACGGTGAACGATCCCTCGTCGCCCAGGACGGCCTGAGCTGTAGGCCGCAGATAGAGCAATCGGGCCGGCATACCGCCCACCAGCGTCGCCCCGCCATCTCGCCGCCGGACTCCGTGACCTAGGCGGACCCGAAACCCCTCCGGCAGCCCGCTCATGCGAAACCCCCGTCGGCCCGGACGACCGAACCGTTCAATGCGGCCGCTGACGGCGCGCAGCAGTTCGCGATGACCTCAGCGATCTCCGCCGGCTTGAGCACACGCCGGATCAGGCAATGCGAAATCAATTCGGCGGGGTTGTCGAGGCCATAGATCGAACTCGTCGCTGCAAGCATCGCGGTGTCGGTCGAACCGGGCGACACCGAACAGGCGGTCACACCGGTGCCGACGAGGTCGGCGGAGAGACCCTTGGTGAAGCCCACCACCGCATGTTTCGTGGCGCAGTATGCGCTGAGAGAAAAGAGGCCCTGATGGGCGGCAGCGCTCGCGATGGACACGAAGCGACCAGCGCCGGTCGGTGACTTGAGGAGATACGGGATGGTGGCGGCGGCGGTGTTGACGACGCCGAGCACATCGATCTCCCATAGGGACGTCCATACATCGACATCGGTTTCCCATGCAGGTGTGCCGCCGGCAATTACGGCTGCAGCGGCGACCACGGCGTCGAGGTGCCCGAATACCTCAACGGCCTCGGCGGCAGCGAGGTGAAGGGCATCCCGGTCGCACACATCTGCGCGCACCGCGTGGATCTGATCGGGAAACGTGGCAGCGACGGCATCGAGTTCGTCGCCATCGGCCATCGGATAGTCGACGCCGCTGAACTTGTGTTCCGTGCCGGCAGCGACATCCAGGGCGAGGACGTTGTATCCCTGACGACAAAGGACGTCGACAGTGGCAGCGCCGATACCGCGCGCCGCACCGGTTACCAGTGCGACCCGTGCAGCACCGTAGGTCACAGTCGCACCAGCATTCCGCGCTCGTCGTGGGCAAAGGTCCGGACCCGTTGTTCCTGATCATCGACCATCCGGCCGAGAAGGTCGGCTCCGAAAGAGGCGGTCGCATGGAGCGGGTCGCCCAGCACGCCCGAAGGAGACACCGAGACGACCCCGCCCTGACGGAGCGCGGGCAAGAGGTCTTCGATCGGCTCGCAATTGCCTCGTTCGGCGAAGGAGAGGTCGACGTTTTCTTGTGCGAGATGCAGCATGATCGAGGTCTCGACATGGCCGGCATGTGCGTCAGCATCCGGAACCGCACACGGAACCCAGCCGACCCGATGGCCTTCGTCCCGCATTTGTCCCACCGCCGACACGAGGGCAGTGGCGTTGCCTCCATGGCCGTTGACGAACACAATCCATGACGCCCACGAGGAGGCCGACCGTACGAGTTCCACCAGCACCATTCGCAGCGCGGCAGTACCCATCGACAGTGTTCCCGGGAAGCCTGCGTGTTCTCCGCTCGACCCATAGGTCAAAACCGGAGCCACGAGACATTCAAGATTTCCGAGTCGCGAGGCAAGCAGGTGCGCCGATTCCTCGGCAATAACAGCATCGGTTTCGACCGGCAGGTGCGGGCCATGTTGCTCGGTCGAACCGATGGGTATGAGCAACCCGGGCGATCCGACCGTCGGCCACGCGCGCGGACCGAGAGCATGGTCAGCCGAGACTGCCGCAGACCCGCTCATGGTGTCGCGCTGGCCGATCCCACCGAACTCGAGACCGAATGCCGCGCTGCGCCGACCAAGCGTTCAAAGCCGTCGGGGATGATCAGGTCATCACGCGAGAGGTCCTGAATCGAGCTGTGGCCGAGGCCAAGAACAGCCGAATCCACGCCGCTACGCAAGACATCGAGGACGTTCTCGACGCCGGCCTGTCCGTTGGCGGCGAGGCCCCACAAGTACGCGCGACCGATCATGACGGCCTTTGCACCGAGAGCCACGGCCTTGACCACATCGCTGCCGCGGCGGATCCCGCCATCGAGGAGCACGTCGACCTGATCGCCGACCGCATCGGAGATGCCGGGGAGCAACCGGATCGAGGCTGGGGTCGCGTCGAGGTTGTTTCCACCGTGATTCGAGACCGAGATCGCGGTCATACCGGCGTCGACGGCACGGCGGGCGTCATCCACGCGGGTGATGCCCTTGAGCATGATGGGTCCGCCCCATTCCTTGCCGATCCACGCGACGTCCTCCCATGAGGGCGGAGGCGTCTGCATCCATTCGCCATAGGCGCCGAAGAAGGTGGGTGCCGGCTGACCGTCCTGGGCGAGGTTGGGAGTGGTGAGGTCTGGGAGTTTGCCGGCCTTGATGAATTGCCCGAGCCAGCGCGGTTTGCGTGCGACCTGCGGTGCGAAGCGCAACATCTCCTTGAAGGTCACCTTCTCCGGGATCCGGGGGCTTCCCCAGTCGCGACCCATCGAGAATGACCAATCGAGGGTCACGATCAGACCCGTCGCGCCGGCCGCGCGGGCTCGGTCCATACGGGCGATCATCGTCTCGGGAGATCCGGACCAGTACATCTGGAAGAACGTCTGCGGATTGGCTGCTGCCACGTCCTCGACCGGCTTGCTCGCGAACGAGCTGAGTCCGATCGCTGTGCCCCTGGCGGCTGCGGCACGCGCCACGGCAATCTCACCCTCGGGGTGAATGGCCTGCACCCCGGTCGGCGACATGATGACCGGGAACGAGATGTCCTGGCCCATGACCCGGGTGCTGAGGTCGCGTTCTGCCGCGAGGTCGGCAACATGGGGCGCGAAGCCGAGCTCTTCGAAGGCTGCAGTGTTGTCCCGATAGGTCACACCACGCTCCGAGCCCGCAAGCAATGCGCTGTATGCCGATGAGGGCAAACGCTTTTTGGCGAGGCGTTGCGCCTCGGCCACGGATTCAAACCATTTGTCGCTCATGACTGCCTTTCAGCGCTGACGTTGAGACCGGTCAGCGGGTTTTCGTCGCAGGGACGGGACGGGATTGCGGTGGGTGTGAAGGAAACGGGGCGGTCG
>JBDSQP010000255.1:0-2726 GCA_039929755.1 Aeromicrobium sp.
GTCCGCGTGGACCGCTGAGCATGAGGGTCGGGTCCTTGAGCCAGACACCGACCTGGCGAACTCACGACTGGCGGATGCTCAATGGCGACTGAGATCACCCATGCTTAAACGCGGCGGAAAGACGCAGGTCCATTCGAGCGACACGGCTGGTGGATGCGGGTTGACCAAGGAGCGCCGCGGGGTAGCTGAGCACAGGCGGGTTTGCCCTTGCCCGGCGCTCGGCGTTTGACGCTCCACAAGGACAACTTCGGCGAACCATCGCGACAGGTGACCGATGAGATCGACACTTAGGAAACGCCTGGCAGTGCACATGGTCGACGGTGAAGGGAATCGGCGACAAGATCAGGTTCACAGGTTCATCGACAGGAGATCGTGTGAGAACGGGAGACATCACGTTTGGGTCGAGGATGCGAGCTCTTTTCGCCTCGACGGTTGTAGGTGTGCTCGCCGGTGCAACAGTTCTATTGTTGGCCAACGCAAATGGCGGAACTGCCACGACCACCGATGTACTCAACTGGGCACTCGGCGGGCTCGTCGTGGGTGCAAGCGTCGGGTTGGTGTGCACCGAGGTCGCGCGGCTTCGAGGGGAGTTGTCTATGGTCCTGCCCGCGGCGCTGGTGACCGGGCCCGTCTTCACTGTGGGAGTAGCACTGTGGGCCCATCGCGCCGACCCCTGGAGTGGAGAACCGCTCTACTTCTACGGCGCAGAAGCGCTGATGGGTCTGATTCTCGGGTCAATGGTTGCCGTGGCGACTCGTCTCGTCCTCGCTCGGTCAGTCCGCGTGGACCGCTGAGCATGAGGGTCGGGTCCTTGAGCCAGACACCGACCTGGCGAACTCACGACTGGCGGATGCTCAATGGCGACTGAGATCACCCATGCTTAAACGCGGCGGTATGACGCGGGTGCGCGACTTGAGCTCGCGCCATCTCAGGCTTTCTGTCGGGGTGGTGGAACGATCCGTCGATCTACAACCGAAGTGAGGTATCCAGCGCACTCATGAGTTGAGTCGCACGGTTTCCGCTTGATGGAGCACGGGGGTAGCGACTGAGTATTGCGACAAGAACTGGCGATGCTCGCTGCCGAGCGTTCTCGATCCACTCTGCACCCACGTCTCGATCGCCGTTGGCAACCAGCTCCGCCGCGTGCGCTGCGTGGGCGGAGGCACCGAGAATGTGTCTCACCTGATTTGCCCTCGCCAGTGGGTGCAGATACGCCGCGGCCGCTGCGTCGCCAGCTGCAAGGGCGGCTTCTCGCGCTGCTTCGGTCGTCGCGTTCTTGGCTGCTCTGTGCGCGGCGACAGCGCTCGTTCGCTGCACGTTTGATCGAGCCGAACCGTCAGCGAATGCTAAAGCCGCTTCAATGGCTAATCGAGGACGCGGATCGCCAGGCTGGTCCCGCTCAAAGACAGCAAGGACTTCCAGAGCACTGTCAGCCGCGTAACGAGCGACCACTCGGAGGTCGAGCACGCTCAACTCAACCTCTTGCGGTTCGTTCGTCACATAGCAAGCATCGCAGATGTCCTGCCTTTGACTGGCTCCGCTACGACTCGTACTCAACAAGCCTAAAGCGGCGGAAAGACACCTTCTTCCTCAACGCTTCTCCAGTCGGAGCGGTCGTATGTCGTATTGGGTGGTCCTGCTCGACGGGACGGTTGAGATTCACAAGTGCGCTCGTGGGTCGCCTCGAACGCTGAGGACTCATTGCCACCCCTGAAGGTGATGGGCCCTCACCGAATCGTCGGGTAGGGATTGGCTCCACCCCAAGTGCGGCCTACTCTGGACCCCGCAGTGCGCGAACCACGAGACCATCGAGCTGGATCGAAAGCAGATCGCGTATTGCCTCCATCGGGCTAGAGAGGAAGATACTCTGCCGGCCCCATGCAGCCGCCCCGGCGACCGAGGCGTGTAGGCCGGCGACCAGAAGTGGCCGATCCTCAGGCCTGAGCTCGGTGCCAACCGCGTGCTCGATGATGTTTGCCAGTTCCTGCTGATTACGCAGACCTTGGTTGAGCGCGCGAGTGCTAGTCGAAACGTGACGCAAAAGCTCCGGAGAGTTCTCGATCAAGACCATCAGCGTAGGGCGCCGATCCAGGGAGAAGGCAATCGCCGCCGCAGTATCCGCCACCCCTACAACATCTGCGACCTCGCCGGTGACCTCAATGCGAAGATCGGCCTTGAGCTCGGTCAGCCAGGCCCCATACTCCTCATCCATCAGATCCAAGAGGATCTGCTCGCGTGATCCGCCGTGGCGCAGAACGCTGCTCGGCGCCAGCCCAGCTCCCACCGCAATCGCGCGAAGGCTGATCTCAGAGACGGGCTTCCCTTCGACGAGCTCCCGAGCTGCGGCGAGGATCGCATCACTGCGCGCAGCGCGCTGGGCAGGGGTCCGGGCTCGACTGAAGGAACCGTTCACTACATCCTCCCTTAATAGAACATCGTTCCGTTATGCTCGTCGAGCATGGACCGCCGACCAGGAGTCAACCACATGGCAAAGACCTACAAATTCTCAATCCAGCGTCACGGCACTGGCGACGCCACGACAGCATTCAACCTCATCCGCGACGCTGAGTCTTGGGCACAATGGGCTGGAAAGCCCATCACCTGTCGATGACGGTTGAAAACTGAGCAGATGTGACGCTTGAAGAGTGAGCACTTATCCACGATTGGGAAGTGATCACTTTGGAAGACTGGGCATTGATCCGCAGGTTGCATACGGGCGAGGGTTT
>JBDSQP010000256.1:0-2593 GCA_039929755.1 Aeromicrobium sp.
AGCGCCAAGAGCGATGCGGTAGTAGACGAACGGCATGTACGACTTCTTGCTGACGTACTCGAGCAACCAACGAATCACCGCAAGGCCGACTCCGAACGAGATGACTGTGGCAACGATCGTCGGGACCGTTCCGTATTCGTTTGCCTGACCCGGGATGTCCTTGAGGTTGTATATACCCGCACCGAGCACCGCCGGAATTGCCAGCAAGAACGCGTAGCGGGTCGCCGCGCGGCGTTCATAGCCCAGGAGCAGTCCCATGCTGATGGTTCCGCCGGAACGCGAAACACCTGGGAAAAGCGCACACGACTGAGCAAGACCGAAAAGGATGGCGTCACGCGTGGTCAGCTTCTCGATCGGACGGTTCTTGAGCCCGGTCTTTTCGGCGATTCCGAGGATGATGCCGAACACGATCAGGGCAACCGCAATCAGCGCTGCGCGACGGAAGCTGTGCTTGATCGCGTCCTGGAACAGGAGCCCGAGCAGCACGATAGGGATTGACCCGATAATGACGAACCAGCCCATGCGCCATTCCTGCGTCGTACGCGCAGAAGCACTGAACAGGCCGCGGATCCACCCGGTCGCGATGTTCCAGATGTCTTTCCAGAAATAGATCACCACGGCGAGTTCCGTGCCGATCTGAATCACCGCTGTGAACGCGGCTCCGGGATCGTCCCAACCGAAGAATTTCGGAAAGATCGCCAGATGTGCACTGCTTGAGATGGGCAGGAACTCAGTCAAGCCCTGGATGACGCCGAGGACGACCGCTTTGAATAAATCCACCGTGCGAGCCTACCGGCGAGGCCGTGTGACGCCTATTAACCTTGCCGTATGCAGTATCGACGGCTGGGAAGCACCGGGCTTGAAGTTTCCCGGCTGGGTCTTGGCACCATGCAGTGGGGCGAAGCAGTCGACGAACACGTAGCTCAGGACCAGCTTTCTGCATTTCTCGATGCAGGCGGCACGCTGATAGATACGGCGGCGAACTATGCCTCCGGAGCCAGCGAAACGACTCTCGGCGCGCTGATGTCCAAGAATGATTGCCGCGAGCGCATCGTCCTCTCGTCGAAGGCCGGCTTCCGGTCGACAACGGACGGCGTTCGACGCGACACGTCGAGGCGATCGCTCATGAGGCAACTCGATCAGTCCCTGGAACGCCTCGGCACCGATCACCTCGACTTGTGGCAAGTCCACGTCTGGGATGACGAGGTGCCGGTCGAAGAAACACTGGCGACGCTTGAGAACGCCGTGCGCACCGGCAGGGCCCGCTATGTGGGCATCTCCAACTACACCGGCTGGCAGACCGCTCACGCCCATACCTGGCTCGCCGCTCGAGGCGATGGGCTCAAACTGGCAAGCACGCAGGTCGAGTATTCGTTGCTCAACCGCGATGTCGAAGCCGAGGTCATTCCCGCTGCGATGGCATTCGGTATGGGTGTCCTGGCGTGGTCGCCGCTCGGACGCGGTGTGCTGACAGGCAAATACCGTCTCGGCATCCCCAATGACTCGCGGGCGGCGACGACCGGCATAGACCGTTTTGTCACGCCTTACCTCTATCCAGGCAGTGCGTCGATCGTTGACGCCGTCGCGCGCGCTGCCGAAGGACTCGATGTCGAGATCTCGCACGTCGCCTTGGCTTGGCTCCGCGACAGGCCCGCAGTCAGTTCGGCCATAGTCGGAGCCCGCACCGTCATGCAGCTGCAACAGTCCCTCGATTCTGAACTCATCGAAATTCCCGCAGAAATTTCCCAGGCCCTGGACGATGTATCGGAGGCACACAGTTGATCGAGTACGAGTTCTGGCGTCTGACCCTTCCGCGCACCCAATCGCGCAACGCCGTTTGCCGGATGTTGACCGAAGTTGCCGAATATCAGGGATGGGAACTCGCGCGTCTGCGCAAAGCCCCGACCGGCGAACGCACAGTGACATTGCGCCGCAAGATCATCCGGATGCGCGCTACCTTCTGACGGCCCGGACGACTGTGTCGGTGTAGTTGAAGGGTTGGCCTTCGGCCGTTCGGACCACTCGCTGCCTGGCCTCGCTCACAGCGATCGACCAATCCGCCTCGTCCAACAGGCGCTCAATGTCTTCGGGGTCGAACAGGGTTTCCGCATGGCGCTCGTGGCCCGCATGAGTTCTGAGATCCTCACGATTGTGACCAACTACGAGCAGACTGCCGCCAGCCATGACCGCATTGGCGAGGTGGCGCACCGTCTTGTCTCGGAATGACGGTTCAACGTGAAAGAACTGAGCCGATACGAGATCGAACTCCTCGTCAGGTTGCCACCCGGTCAGGTCCTGGCACACCCAGTCGATTGCGGCGGCACATCCCTGTCTCTCGGCCTCGGCTCTGCCCTTGTCGAGCGCCGCCTGCGCGAAGTCAACAGCCGTCACAGTCCAACCACGGCGCGCCAGCCAGATGGCGTCGGCGCCCTCGCCGCACCCGGCATCAAGCGCTCTGCCGGGCGCCAGGCGGTCGGCCTCGGCGAGCAGTTGAGGATTGGGCTCACCGCTCCAGACGCGGTCGCTTTCTCTGTAGCGGTTGTTCCAGAACTCAGAGTCCATACGCGTCGCCTTCGTGCGTTGATTTGTCTGC
>JBDSQP010000257.1:0-5399 GCA_039929755.1 Aeromicrobium sp.
GTTGAAGCGGAACATCAAAACAGCGACGGGTGTCAGTGCCAGAATCGCGCCGGCGAGCAACCCCGCGACAGCGTTTCCGGTCGAGCGGCGGACTGTCGTATACAACAGGCCGACCGAGCCGACGCCCATCAGTGCCTGCGGGGCAAGGATGCTCCAGGAGGAGAGGCCGAACAAGCGGATCGAGATCGCCATGGCCCACAAAGACATCGGCGTCTTGTCGACCGTGATCGAGTTGGCCGCGTCGGACGAGCCGAAGAAGAACGCCTTCCACGACGCGGAGCCCGCTTGGGCTGCCGCCGAGTAGAAAGAGTTGGCCCACCCTGACGCGCCGAGCCCCCAGAAGTACACGAGGCCCGTGGCGAGCAAGAGCCCCAGGACTGCCGGGCGTACCAGCGGCGAATCCTCGGGTTTGCCTCGCCAGAGGCGCGACATCAAAGCGATTCCGCCTCTGGTTCGGGGTGTGGCGGAATGCTGGTTTCGAGTGTGCGCCGAACGCGGCGTCAGGGTGGTGGTCTGGTTCATAGGACCACCGTGATGGACCCCGCTTTCATCGCCGTGTGGTGACGCTGTGGCTCAACTGTGAGTGGCAGCCGCGCTGGGTTCTTCACCAGACGATGAGGAGCCTATTCGGCATTGATCATCCCGGCTGCTAGTAGGAGCAGACCTTCCTGAGCGTTGGCGCGGGTCGCGACCGGATCCTCGGCGTGGGCTATCAGCAGGGCGGCTTCGATGACGGCCGACAGCATCAATTGGGCGAGCATGTCGACGGGTCCAGCACGCAGCAGACCCGCCTCGGCAAGCCTCCGCATGTTGTCGGTGATCAGTCCGAGGCCGTGAGTTTTCTCGATCTGGCGCCAGGTCTGCCAGCCGAGTACGGCGGGAGCGTCGGTGAGGGCAATGCGGATGACTTCGGGCCGCGCGCAGATGTCGAGGAAGTGCCCGAGCCCCGCGATGGTTGCGCTCCACTGATCGGGGATCTCGCCGATGACGGCGGCAACCTCGGCCGTGATCGAAGTTTCGAGTTCCTCGAAGACGGCACGAAAGAGCCCCAGTTTGCCGTCGAAGTGGTGATAGAGCGCGCCACGGGTAACACCTGCCTCGGCAACGATCACCTCCGCTGGAACTGCGGCATACCCGCGGTCGGCGAACAGTCGCGTGCCGGCCCCGATCAACGCTGCCCGCGTGGAGCCAGATCGATCAGCCTGGCTAGGCGACATGCGTACTCACGAAGTCGAGGATGTGGCCACTTAGTTCGTCGGGCTGATCCTCGGGCACGAAAGTATAGGAATCGGCGATCTCCACGATCTGCGAATCAGGCAGGATCGCATCGAGACGGTGCGCGAGGGACAGTGGGAAAAGCTTTTCCTCAGTTGCCCACGCCAGCAGCACGGGCTTGGTGAATGCTGGCAGCTTCTCGGCCGCAGCCAACGTGTGCCGTCGGTTGACTCCCCGCAGGAATCGGGCCAGATCCTTGCGGATGCCGCGGTCCTTGCGGCTCGGGCTGAGGTAGTTGTCGACGGTCGCACGATCGATCGGGCGTTTGGCGACCCAACCGAACGTGAACGGCAGCCGGTGGAGGAATCTCAGCCGAAGCGTTTGCGCGAGGATCCAGATGAATCCCGGAATTCTCGACATCGGAGGCAGGAAAGCGAATGCGGGCGGGAAAAACCGTTCGAAACTGTCTGCCGGCGTGAGCACGACTCGGCCGATGCGTTCGGGATGCCGCGTCATCAGGATCTGCGTCAGCGCGCCCCCAGTGTCGTTGGCCACGAGGGTGACGTCTTCCAGCCCGAGTGCTTCGAGGAAATCGGCGATGAGGTCGGCGACGCCGCTAGGGCTCAGATCGGCCCGCGGCACCGGAATGCTGTGGGAGCCGAGCGGAAGATCGGGGGCGATGCAGCGGTATCCGGCGTCGGCGACGGTAGGGATGACCTTGCGCCACAACTCGGCGTTGACCAGCAAACCGTGCACGAAAACGATCGGGGGACCGTCGCCGCGCTCGTGATAGCGGATGCGCCCGTAGGCGAGATCGATCTCGTGTGTGGTGGACCATTCGCCGCTCATGGGAAGCTCCTTCGTGCCGGGAGCACAAACATACATGGTGTATGTATGTTTGTCGACGGGTCAGGTCAAACCGGTTGGGCGGCCGGCAACGTCAGTGTGAAGGTCGTGTCGCCGGGCTCGCTGGCGACCGCGGCGGTTCCTCCGTGTGCGGCGATGATCGCCTCGACCAAGGACATGCCAAGGCCGGCGCCACCGGAGTCGCGCGTGCGCGAAGAGTCGCCTCGCGAGAACCGTTCGAAGACCGTCGCCTGCAACTCCGGAGGTATGCCAGGTCCATCGTCGTGAACAGCGATGGCCAGCGGATCGCCCTCGGTCAGCGTCACCGTCACGACCGTGCCCGGGCCCGTGTGACGGCTGGCATTGGTCAACAGATTCGTGACGGCTTGGTGCAGTCGCTGCTCGTCGCCGGTCGTCACGACCGCTTCGTCCGGTATGTGGAGCTGCCAGCGACGGTCCTGATCTACCACCCGGGCATCGTCGACGGCCTCGAGCAGGAGGCGGCTGAGGTCAACAGGAGACTGGTCGAGGGGGCGACCCGAATCGAGTCGGGCCAGGAGAAGAAGGTCATCGACAAGGGTCGACATACGACCCGCCTCGGACTCGACCTTGCCCATTGCCTGCTTGAGCTCTTCGGGGTCGGCACCCGTACGCCGGGTGAGCTCGGCGTAGCCCTGGATCGTGGCAAGGGGAGTGCGGAGTTCATGTGATGCGTCCGCGACGAATTGTCGCACGTGTTGTTCGCTTTCGTGTCGCGCATCGAGAGCCTGCTCGACATGGCCGAGCAGCTTGTTGAGCGCCGAACCGACCTGGCCTACTTCGGTCGCCGGATCGGTGAGGTCATCCGGCACACGCATCGTGACACCGACTTCGCCCGATGAGAGTGGCAGAGCCGCCACTTCGTGTGCGGTCGTGGCGACCTCTTGCAGCGGACGAAGTTGTCGGCGTATGAGGAATCGGCCTCCTGCCGCAGCCAAACCGGTACCGCCGAGAGCGAGGAGGGTGGTCCACCAGATCATGCTTTGTGTCGTTCCGGTGATGTCCCGGGTTGGCAAGCCGTTGACGATCGTTCCGGCGTCGGTCTGGAGGACCAGGACGCGATACTCGCCGACTCCGGGCAACGAGACCTTGTGGACTTCGCCATCGGCTTTGATGTTGAGGAGTTCGATCAGCGCCGACCGCGACAATGATTTACGGCTTCCGGTGGAGGTGATGACATCGCCTCGGTTGCCGACGGTGTCGAACAGCGCAGTTAACGTCCCGCTCGACTGTCCGGGCGGCAAGCCGACCATCGGCCCGCCGAATTGCCCCGGTCCGGGGTGGCCGTCGCCTGGCACAGACTGGCGTTGCAGGAAGTTCTGGGCACGGTCGAGGGACTGATGCAGTTGAGTGTCGAGCCTGTTGGTCAGATAGCCGTGCATCGCAATCGTCGTCACCGTGCCGAGCAGGATGCTGGCGACAGCAACCAACGTCACGACCGTGGCGATGAGTCGCCCCGTCAGTGAAGAGGGCAGAAGTTTGGTCATGCGTCAGCCGGTTCGGCCGCCTTGAGGACATAGCCGGCGCCGCGGCGCGTATGAATCATCGGGGCATCGCCGAAGTCGATCTTTTTGCGCAGGTAGGAGATGTAGAGCTCGACGACGTTGGCCTGTCCGCCGAAGTCGTAGTTCCACACGCGGTCGAGGATCTGTGCCTTCGACAGCACCCGCTTCGGGTTACGCATGAGGAAGCGCAGGAGTTCGAATTCGGTGGCGGTCAGGTCGATGGCCCGACCCGCCCGCTCCACGTCATGGCTGTCCTCATCGAGTGACAGGTCGCCGACGGTCAGGATCGAGCTCGGTCGCTCGTCGTGTGCCCCACTCCTGCGCATCAGGGCTCGCAGTCGTGCGACGACCTCCTCAAGACTGAACGGTTTGGTCACGTAGTCGTCGCCACCGGCGGTCAGACCGGCGACCCTGTCCTCCACCGAGTCACGGGCGGTCAGGAACAACACCGGCACGTTGGGGGAGTGGTCGTGGATCTTGCGCAGGACCTCCATACCGTCGAAGTCCGGCAACATCATGTCGAGCACAACGGCGTCGGGTCCGACGTCCTTGGCGAGGCTCACGGCCTTGCGACCGGTGTGCGCAACGGTGACCTCCCAGCCTTCGTAGCGAAGTGCCATCGACAGGAGTTCGGCGATATTGGGTTCGTCATCGACGACCAGAACCTGCAGCGCAGAGCCGTCGGCACGAGTGAGGGAGGAGGCCATAGATCGAGTATGTCGTCGGCGGCTGCAATTTTGTTAGGAGTTTTCTGTGAGGAGTCTGTGAATCACCTGATCCTGTCGGATGAGCCGTTGCCGCCATAGAATCTGATGATGAGGGCAACCCGGTACGCACTTCTGCTCGCCTCCGCGGCATTGACCCTTGCGGCCTGTGGCGGCACCGCAGACCGGGAGACTCATCGAGCAGCGGCCACGGCGACCGCTCCTGCGGACGCCAAGAAGGCCGTCGCGAGTTCGCCGCTCCGTGACGGCGAACGGTTCCTCGACATCGCGATGCCCAAGGCATACACGCCGAAGGCTCCCAGTGCGGGCACGGACGACTACCGATGCTTCCTGCTAGATCCCAAGCTGACCAAGTCAGCCTTTGTCACCGGGACTGATGTGATTCCGGGCAGGCCGAAGCTCGTCCACCACGTCATCCTCTTCCAGCTCCCACCCGATGAGATCGCCAAAGCCAAGTCCAAGGACGCGGCCACGCCTGGCGAAGGATGGACCTGCTTCGGCGGAACCGGTATCAGCTCCGACCCCGGCGCCGTTATCGAAAGCGCTCCGTGGCTTGCAGCCTGGGCACCCGGGGGAGGCGAGCAACTTCTTGCCCCCGACCTCGGAGTCCCACTCAAGGCGGGCAGCCGGATCGTTATGCAGGTCCACTACAACCTGTTGGCAGGCAAAGGCTCGGACACCAGCAGTGCGCGGCTCCGCCTGGCGCCCGGGACGGCCAAGTTGACTGAACTCCACACAATGCTCATGCCCGCACCGGTCGAATTGCCGTGCCGACCGGGCAAGACCGGCCGATTGTGCAAACGCGATGCGGCCGTGTTCGATGTGATTGGGCGATTCGGCCCGGAGGCCGGGCCTACGATTGCTGGCCTCCAATTGTTGTGTGGCAAGGACCCCCAGCATCCGAAGGCGTCTCCGGTGCAGACGTGTGACCGCACGATTCGCAAGCCTGTCACGGTGCGAGCCATTGCCGGACACATGCACCTGCTGGGGCGTTCGATCTCGATCGATCTCAACCCGGGCAAACCTGGTTCGCGCCGGCTCCTCGACATACCCGTGTGGGATTTCGACA
>JBDSQP010000258.1:0-2317 GCA_039929755.1 Aeromicrobium sp.
GTTCCCAGTCCTAGGCCCGCTCCTGGCGGGTGCCAGCTCTGTGCTGTTGGAGCACTGGGACGCCGACGACGCCCTCGCCCTGCTGGAGTCCGAGAAGGCGACGCTGGCGACCGCCGTGCCGACTCAGGTCGTCAAGCTTCTGCAGGATCCCCGAATCGGCGATCGCGACTTCACCTCGCTCCGGGCGTTCACGAATGCGGGTGCCGCGATGCCTCCGGAAGCGGCGCAGACGATGGAGGATGTCTTCGGCTGCGTGGGCCACGTCTGCTACGGCGCGACCGACGGCGGTGTCCCCACGATGACCGCGATTACGGACCCACCCGAGAAGCGTCACCTCACTGTCGGCAAGATCGATGCCGACAGCGAGGTGCGGCTCGTCGATACCCTCGGCAAGGACGTCGCCCCCGGGCAGTCGGGTGAGATCATGTGGCGCGGACCGACGAAGACCTTCGGCTACTTCAACGAGGATCACCACACGGAGGCCGCCTTCGTCGACGACGGGTGGTACAAATCAGGCGACCTGGGCGGCATCGACGAGGAGGGGTACCTGCGGATCGTCGGGCGGTCCAAGGACCTGATCATCCGGGGAGGGCAAAACATCAGCCCTCAGGAGCTCGAGCTGCTCCTGTACAAGCACCCGGCCATCGCGGAGGTCTCGGTCATCGGTGTCCCCGACCCGGTGTACGGCGAGCGGACGTGCGCGTGCGTCGTCCTCAAGCGTGGCGAGCAGCTGACGTTGCAGGATCTCACCGACTTCCTGCGGAGCCTGGAGGTCGCGACGTTCAAGCTGCCCGAGCGTCTCGAGATCTTCGAGGACCTCCCCAAGAGTGCGGGGGGCAAGATCACAAAGGTCGAGATCCGCGCGGCGGTCGCCGCGAGGACCTGACCAGACAGCTCTCCCGCAGGCCACCGCAGCGGCGGCCTCGCCCTCAGCCGGGTAGCGGGCGATGAGTTTGGAAACCCAGCTCTTCGAGACCCCATAGGTGGCGGCGACTTCGCTCTGGGTGCGGTGCTCGAGGACGACCGCGGTGATGATCAGGCGTGCTTTCGACATGCCAGAATCCGACCAGCGAAATGTCTCCGATGTCCTGAACCAAAACACTGCCCGCTGCAAAATTCAGGCTCGGATCTCCTTGGGGATTCGAGCCCGAAAGCTTGAGAACTTGACTCCGTCATCAGAAGGTCATCATCAAATAGGTGCGAAGCGCCTGCCGACGGCAGATTGGTCGAGCCGGTTGACTCCGCTGCTGAGCATGGAAGACCTGGCCGACCACCTGGGCGTGCCGGTCACGACGATCTACGACTGGCGAGTCGACGGCAAGGGGCCGTGCGGCGTTCGCGTGGGTCGTCATGTGAAGTTCACCGTCAGCGACGTACTCGCTTGGGTCGCGGCGCAGACCGAGTCCCGGCTGGGTACCAGCCCGACGGGCGGTGATCTGAGATGGGACGCGGACGACCTCGGACCTCCATCGGCCATTGCCTGCGACGACCCGTTCGCACTTCCCGGCCGTACCCCATCCCCATCCCCGTCCCGCGCATGCGCCATTTGCTATGCGAACCATTTTTTTTGGAGACCCCTATTTGGGGGGTGACTTGGCCTACATCGTTTCCAGGTCGGGGGTGGCCGCTTTTCATCCGAGGACTGCCTCGGTTTAGTCGGACGATCGGTCGATCTGGTCGGCCCAGACGCTGACCACGTCGAGGAGCGCCTCGAGGGCGTTGTGGATGCGGGGGAGGTCAGGGTCAGCCGCAGCTTGGAGTTCGATGACGAGACCGCGGACGGTGGCGACTAGCAGGGTCGCTCTCGCATCGGCCAGCGGTCGATCCATGCCCACGGCAAGCATTTCCTCGGCAAGTGGGTGGACCCAGTCGTTAGCGACGTGGTCGAGGAATCCGCGATACGTGGCGGGCTCGCGGATCGCTAGCGCGAACACCTCGAAGAACGTCGTCCACACCGGCCGGTGGGCGGGGTCGGTCAGCCAGTCCCAGGTTGCGGTGATTCGGGCGCGCGCGGCCTGTTCGATGTTGTCGTACTCGCCCAGCTCGTCGGCGGAGGTATCCCTACGGATGTGTTCAGCGAGCCGGCCGAAGATCGCCTCCAAGAGCTGCGAGCGCGTGCCGAAGTGATAGGTGATGGTGTTGTGCGCGACCCCAAGCGCGTCGGCGAGTCTTCGCACGGACAGGCTGGGCATTCCGCTCTCGATGACGTGATCGACGGCGCGGTCCAAGAGGTCGTCGTACCGGGTTGTGCTCGTCGATGCCGAGGTCCGCTGCACTGTCATCCCTGCTCTGCTCCTAGTGGTTTGCCGCGTGGCGT
>JBDSQP010000259.1:0-4506 GCA_039929755.1 Aeromicrobium sp.
GCGGTGCCGATCGACACGTATCCCAGAAAGTTCAGCAAGGTGCCTTTTGCCTCCGGTCCCGCGTACAGCGAGTCCAGAGCGTGCTGGTCCCACCGTTGTCCACGCGAAGTTCCGAGAGCAACGTGGATCGTGGCAACAAGGGTGAGAAGGCTCGCGATTGCGAGCACGATGGGTTCGGTCGTCCGCCTTCGCAACGACAGGGATTCATTCATTGGCTCAACGATGCCGGATGCATTCAAGTCCGAGCCGGACAGTCCCCTTGCGAGGTTGCGCTGTGCGGCCATTTCAGGACCTTTCCCCGTATGGGGTATCGAACATATGAGTCGTGATCGATCCACGAGGCACTTTTGTGGCTCTGCGAGGCATGCGCGCCCCGATAAGGCGCCCATTTTTCTGTGGGCAATGCACGAAACGCCTCTATACGCCCGTATAATCGATTTGTGACCCAAACTCCAGATCCGCAGACCACGTACGACGCAAGCGATATTCAGGTTCTCGAGGGTTTGGAGGCGGTACGCAAGCGCCCCGGCATGTATATCGGGTCCACTGGCGAGCGCGGACTGCACCACTTGGTCTACGAAGTCGTCGACAACTCGGTCGATGAGGCCCTTGCCGGCTACTGCAAAACGATCGACATCACCATCCTCGCCGATGGCGGCGTGAGGGTGATCGACGACGGCCGCGGCATCCCGGTCGACGAGCACCCGATCGAAAAAATCCCGGCGGTCACCCTGGTGCTCACGTCCCTCCACGCCGGTGGCAAGTTCGGCGGCGGCGGCTACAAGGTCTCCGGTGGTCTGCACGGTGTCGGCATCTCCGTTGTCAACGCCTTGTCTTCACGCATGTTCGTCGAGGTTCGCCGTGACGGCTACCGATGGACCCAGTCATTCACCTATGGCGTTCCGGACGAACCGTTGGAGCGCCACGAGAAGTCCACCGAGACCGGCACGACGACAACGTTTTACGCCAGCGAGGACATCTTCGAGACAACCAACTTCTCGTACGAAACCCTGGCAACCCGTTTTCGCGAAATGGCGTTCCTCAACAAGGGCCTCGAAATAGTTGTGCGCGACGAGCGCGATGGATCACGCGACATCCTCGACGCTGCCGACAACGCAGCCGCTGAGGCAGATGGCGCCGAAATCGGCATGCCGAAGACCTCGACGGCCGGCCTCGAGCGCCGCTTCCGCTATGACGGTGGCCTGGTCGACTACGTCAACCACATCAATGTCGGTGGCAAGTCTCCAATCCACCGCGATGTCATCTCGATCGAGTCCGAAAACACCGAGAAGGGCTTGAGCCTCGAACTCGCGATGCAGTGGAACACGAGCTTCAGTGAGTTCGTCCACACATTCGCCAACACGATCAACACACATGAGGGCGGCACGCACGAAGAAGGGTTCCGCTCGGCGCTCACCAACACGGTCAACAAGTTCGCCGAGCTCCAGGGTCTGATCAAGAAGAAGGAAGACCGGCTGACCGGCGATGACATCCGCGAAGGTTTGACGGCGATTATCTCGATCAAGCTCGAAGAGCCCCAGTTCGAAGGGCAGACCAAGACCAAACTCGGCAACACCGAGGCCCGGTCCTATGTGCAGACCGTCGTCAACGACGAACTCGGCGCCTGGTTCGAGCAGAATCCTGCCGACGGCAAGATCATCGTCCGCAAGAGCATCGATGCAGCGACGGCCCGACTCGCTGCTCGCAAGGCGCGCGACCTCACCCGCCGCAAGGGTCTCCTCGGCGGCGGCGGCTTGCCCGGCAAGCTCGCCGATTGCCAGTCGACCGATCCGTGGGAGTGCGAAGTCTTCATCGTTGAGGGCAACTCGGCGGGCGGTTCGGCCAAGGGCGGCCGCGATCCGCGTACGCAGGCGATCCTTCCTTTGCGAGGCAAGATCCTCAACGTCGAAAAGGCACGTATCGACAAGATCCTGCAGAACACCGAAGTCCAGGCGATCATCTCCGCGCTCGGCACCGGCGTTCACGACGAGTTCGACATCGACAAACTGCGCTATCACAAGGTGGTGCTCATGGCCGATGCCGACGTCGACGGTCAGCACATCTCGACGCTCCTTCTGACTCTGTTGTTCCGTTTCATGCGACCGCTCATCGATGCAGGCCACGTCTACCTCGCGCAGCCGCCGCTGTTCAAGATCAAGTGGAGCAACGCTCCTGCCGAGCTTGCCTATTCTGAGCGCGAGCGCGACGTGCTCCTCGAGGCCGGCGCGACCGCCGGTCGTCGCCTGCCTAAGGAAGCCCCGATCCAGCGTTACAAGGGTCTCGGCGAGATGAACGACTCGGAGTTGTGGGACACGACGATGGATCCCGCGCAGCGGATACTGCGCCAAGTAACTCTCGATGACGCAGCCAATGCAGACGAGATCTTCACGATCCTCATGGGTGAAGACGTCGAACAACGCCGATCCTTCATCCAGCGCAATGCCAAAGACGTCCGCTTCCTCGATATCTAATCGAGCCTAGATATCCAGTCGAGCCCCACCCAAAATTTGATCCTGAGCAGACAAAGGACCGCACGTGACCGAAACACAGCCTCCCGCACACGACCGGATCGAACCCGTCGAGTTGCAGGTCGAAATGCAGCGCTCCTACATCGACTACGCCATGAGCGTAATCGTGGCGCGTGCCCTCCCCGACGTACGCGATGGGCTCAAGCCCGTCCACCGTCGTGTCCTGTATGCGATGTATGACGGCGGCTACCGGCCCGACAAGGGATTCAGCAAGTGCAGCCGCATCGTCGGTGACGTCATGGGCCAGTACCACCCGCACGGCGACACCGCGATCTATGACACCCTCGTCCGTCTCGCCCAGCCATGGGTCATGCGCGCGCCGATGGTTTCGGGTCAGGGTAACTTCGGTTCGCCTGGCAACGATGGCGCCGCGGCCATGCGATACACCGAGTGCAAGCTTGCCCCAATCGCCATGGAGATGGTCCGGGACATCGACGAGGACACCGTCGACTTCAAGCCCAACTACGACGGTCGTTCCCAGGAGCCGACGGTCCTTCCGGCCCGGTTCCCCAACCTGCTCGTCAACGGTTCGGCCGGCATCGCCGTCGGCATGGCAACCAACATCCCCCCGCACAACCTGCGTGAAGTCGTCGCCGGTGTTCAGTGGGCGCTCGAAAACCCCGAGGCCGGCAAGGCCGAACTCCTCGAAGCCCTCATGGAACGCATCAAGGGGCCCGACTTCCCGACCAATGGCCTGATCGTCGGAACTCAGGGCATCCAGGATGTCTATCGCACCGGCCGCGGGTCGGTGACGATGCGCGCCGTCGTCTCGATCGAAGAGGACAACAAGGGGCGCATTTGCCTCGTCGTGACCGAATTGCCCTATCAGGTCAACCCCGACAATCTCGCCCAGAAGATCGCCGAACTCCACAACTCCGGCAAGGTTCAGGGCATCGCCGATCTCCGCGATGATTCGTCTTCGCGTACAGGCCGTCGCCTTGTTGTTGTGCTCAAGCGTGACGCGGTTGCGCGGGTCGTTCTCAACAACCTCTACAAGCACACCGAGCTGCAGACCAACTTCTCGGCCAACATGCTTGCCCTCGTCGACGATGTGCCACGCACCTTGACGCTCGATGCCTTCATCAGTAACTGGATCGCTCACCAGATCGAAGTCATCCAACGGCGTACGGCATACCGCCTTCGTCGGGCCGAGGAACGCGCCCACATCCTGCGCGGATTGGCCAAGGCCCTCGACGCCCTCGACGAGGTCATTGCCCTCATCCGCCGCAGTCCCACCGTGGACGATGCGCGGGACGGACTGATCGAGCTCCTTGAGATCGACGACATCCAGGCTCGGGCGATCCTTGACATGCAGCTTCGCCGCCTCGCGGCCCTCGAGCGTCAGAAGATCATCGACGAGCTTGCCGAGATCGAGCTCGAGATCGCCGACTACAAGGACATCCTCGCGAAGCCTGAACGTCAGCGTTCGATCATCTCCGAAGAGCTGGCGCTGATCGCCGACAAGTTCGGCGACGACCGGCGCAGCCAGATCATTCCTGCCGATGGCGACATGTCGATGGAGGACCTCATCCCCGATGAGGACGTCGTTGTGACCATCACCCGCGGCGGATATGCCAAGCGGACCAAGACCGATCTGTACCGGGTTCAGCATCGGGGCGGCAAGGGCGTACGCGGAGCCGCACTGCGTGGCGACGACGTGGTCGAGCACATGTTCCCGACCACCAGTCACCACTGGATCCTGTTTTTCACCACGGCTGGACGCGTCTACCGCACCAAGGCCTATCACCTGCCGGAGGCGGCGCGCGATGCCAAGGGCGGACACGTCGCCGGGCTCCTGTCGTTCCAGCAGGACGAAGAAATCGCTCAGGTTCTCGCCGTGCGCGATTACGAACAGTCGCCCTACCTCGTCCTCGCGACACGCAAGGGCCTGGTCAAGAAGACCCGACTCGGCGATTACAACAGCCCACGTCAGGCCGGCGTCATTGCGATCAACTTCCGCGATGAGGATGACGAGCTC
>JBDSQP010000260.1:0-12654 GCA_039929755.1 Aeromicrobium sp.
CGATGCCCAGGGCCATGCCGCGCGCGCCGTCGATCTCCCACTGGCGTCGGTCTGACTCCCAGCGGAGCGCCGGCGGGTGGCCCGCGCTGATGATGGTGAAGTCACCTGTCTGGAGATTGATGAGTACGTGGACCGCGGTCGCAAAACCGTCATCCCAACGTTGCCGAAGCAGGAAGGAGTTCGCTGCGGCAAAGAGCGCCTGCGGAGGTAAAGCTCCGATGAGGCCACCGAGCGCACCGGCGAACTGAAGCGACTGGGTACCGGCAGCGACGCCCTTGCCGCATACGTCGACCAAGACCATTTCGAGGTGCTTCTCGTCCTCCGAAAGGTCCGCCACCATGAAGTCGCCGGCAAACTTGGCCCCACCGGCCGACAACATCGCCGATTGGGCGACCCATCCGGTCGGCAGGGGCGGCACGACTCCTTGGGACTGCAGGCGGTCACGAAGATCGACGAGCATCGCTTCCCCCAGTGGCCCCGGTAAACCGCTGCGATGAGTTCGTGACTCGAACAGAATAATGATGGCCGCGAGGCCGAGTGCGATGAGTCCGCTGACACGGACCGGCGCGAGGCCCTCCTTGACCAGTGTCGCGGTGACACAAACCACCGTGAACCCGAGCAACAACATGAGCGGGCGATAGCGAAGCGCCAAGCTGCCCAGCAGCATCGGAATGATGAAAGTCGTGATCGGCATCCGGTTGTAGTCGGCCAGTGAAATCACTGTAATGACGTCGACGAGAAGGAAAAGGCCGACCATGACGCCGATCTGTCCCTCGGTCGAACCGGTCCTCCATCGCACCAGGCGCGTGCTGAAATAGTCCCCCACGGGACGGGCAGCGCGCCTGAGCAGTGTTGTCACCACAGGAGCCTATCCGCGTTGCTGACAGTCAGGGCACCAAAACAGATTTCTGCCCGCAAGCGATTGCGTTCTTACTTCCGCACCACAGACAAGGCACTCCTGACCGTCGCGACGATAGACATACACTTCGCCGCCATGGTCGTCCACTCGCGGCGATCTGCCCATCATTTCAGGCTCATGTTCAGGGCGAACCGTGTCGATCCGGCCGAGCCTGACGCCCTCATTCATCAGGCTAACGATGTCGCGCCACATCTCATCCCAATCACTCCGCCGAAGCGCCGTCCCCGGCATGAATGGGTCCAATCCTTGGCGGAACAACAGTTCGGCACGGTACACATTGCCGACTCCCGCAATGACCTGCTGGTTCATCAACAGGGTGGCTAGTGCCGTACGAGAAGAGTTGATTCGCAGGTAGGCGACGCCGGGATCCGCATCCGGCCTCAAGGGGTCGGGACCCAGGCGCGCGATGAGCGCTTCAACCTCATGCGGTTCATACAGCGCACACGAGGTTGGGCCTCGCAGGTCGGCCGTATGTGAGGGGACCTCGAGTCGCAACCGGACGGCTCCGACGACTGGATGGCCGCTGCCTGCGCTCAGCGTGAGCCCGCCATAGAGGCCCAGATGGATGTGAAGCGTGTCTTCCAGCCCGCCGAATTCGAGGAGCAGGTGTTTGCCGTATGCCTCGGCGGAGGTCAGAGCACGACCGCTGATGCGTTCTGCGCCGGTGGTGAAGCGCCCTTGCGGGCTCGAGGCCGCGAGGGCATCGCCGTCGAAGGCGTTGGTGAGATCGTGTGCGAGCCGGTGAAGGGTGTGCCCCTCAGGCATCAGACCGTTCCCGTGTCCTCGTAGTTCGTGAGCATGTCGATGCGGCGCTGGTGGCGGGCCGCTTCGCTCCATGGAGTCGTGAGGAAGGTCTGAACGATGGCCGTTGCCTCGTCTTCGGTGTGCATACGTGCGCCGATCGAGACGAGGTTGGCGTTGTTGTGCTGGCGGGCGAGGCTCGCGATCTCGGCGCTCCATGCAAGTGCGGCCCGGGCACCTTTGACCTTGTTGGCGGCGATCTGCTCGCCATTTCCCGAACCGCCGATGACGATCCCGAGCGAACCCGGTTCGGCCACCGTTGCTGCGGCGGCATCGATGCAGAACGGCGGGTAGTCGTCCAGGTCGTCGAGCACATGTGCGCCGTGATCGACGACCTGGTAACCGTTGTCGACGAGCCAAGTGAGCAAGTGGGCTTTGAGTTCGTATCCGGCGTGATCGGCCGCGATGTGTACGCGCATGGCTAGAGTCTCCCAGCCCGCGCATTCAGGGTTGCATAGACATCGCGAACAAGGGCTCGTGAAGCATCGAAAACATTCGGCTGGCGCCAAAACGAATGCACCATCCCGAGGGACCGACTGGCCTGAACTTCGACACCGGCTTCGGCCAGTCCGGTCGCATACTGCTCGACCTGATCGCGCAGGATGTCGTGCTCGGCCGAGACGATCAGTGCCGGCGGGTGCTCGCCGAGGTTGTCGGCGCGAAGTGGTGAGACTTCCGAAAGTCGGCCGAGGTCTCCCGGCGCGTACGAGTCCCAGAACCAGTTCATGCTTTCGGCGTCGAGAGCCGCGCAATCTTCGGTTTTCATCGATTCGGTGTCGCTGTGACGGTCGACCGGCGGATACATGAGTACCTGGAAGTCGAGCGCCTTGGGATCGCGGACAAGGAGACCCGCGATCAGGTTGGCGCCGGAGGAGTCACCGATGCCGGGCAGGAATGAAGCATCGACCCCGAGGGTCCCCGCGCTTGCCCGCAGCCACGTGGCCGCGGTCCGTACGTCGTCGAGCGGCGCGGGATAGGGGTGCTCCGGAGCGCGGCGGTAGTCGACCGCGAGCAACGCCCAGCCCGACTCGGCCGAAAGATAACGGCAGAACGCGTCATGGGTTTCGAGGTCGTGCATGACCCAGCCACCGCCGTGGACATACAGCGCAACGGGTGCGCCGTCATACGGCCGATAGACCCGACAGCCCACGCCGTCGGCATCGACGTCGGCGACATGCTCGATGTGGACGCGGTCGGTCGCTGCCAACGCGAAGTCCCGACCAGCAGCCCGAATCTGTTCGTAGCCGCTGTCCAGGGGGACAGCCGGCGCCGCCGAGAGTTCGGCCAGGAATGCGATCGCCTGAGGGTGAAGGGCCATGGTTCAGTCGAAGATCGGGCCGCGTGTGCGGGTCCGTTTGAGCTCGAAGAAGCCGTCGATGCTTGCCACCGCGACGACTCCGTCCCAGAGCTTGCCGGCGACCTCGCCCTTGGGGGCCGGTGTGACGACTGGACCGAAGAACGCAACCCCGTCGACGGAAATGATTGGTGTGCCGACGTCCTCGCCGACGAGGTCGATGCCTGTCCGGTGGGACTTGCGAAGGTCCTCGTCGAACTCGGTCGAGTCGGCAGCGGCCGCGAGCTCGATTGGAAGGCCGGCCTCGGCGAGCGCCGATTCATACAGCGCCTTGCCGAATTCGAGCCCCTCGAGGTGGTGCTTCCTGCCGAGGGCTGTGTAGAGGTCGCGCAAGACCTCGGTGCCGTGAGCCTGTTCGGCGGCGATGGCGATACGGACCGGTCCCCAGCCGCGATCGAGCATGTCCTTGTAGCTCTGAGGAATGTCGTCGCGCCCCTCATTGAGAACGGAGAGGCTCATCACATGGAAATTGGTTTCGACGGGGCGGATCTTCTCGACTTCGAGCATCCAGCGCGAAGTCATCCAGGCCCAGGGGCAGAGGGGGTCGAACCAAAAATCAACGGATTCCTTGGCGGGGCTCTCATAAGAGGTCATGTCTTCCTCAACAACGGATGTCCCTCGCGCATTTCCTTGACCAACGATTGGACGACGGCGTCGAGCTCGCCATTGTTTTCCGCTGCGACCGCGCGTTGCCGCTGGTAGGAGGCGCCGATGTCAACGATGTCTTGCAGCCCAGCGAGTTCCTCGATACATCCGAGCCGTTCCGCGACGGGCTCAAGCATCTTTGTCAACCGCGGCACGTCGTTGGCGATCGTGTCTTCATCGCCGGCCTTGTTGAGGATGAGGATTGTGTCCATGCCGTAGCGCGCGGCGCGCCACTTGTTCTCCTGGACAAACCACGCCGGGATTGTCGGCAATTCGCGGCCTTCATCCAGCTCGGTCGAGAAATACTCGACGAGGCAGTGGGTCAGCGCGGCCAGGCTGAGGACTTCGGACAAAGTCGGAGACCCGTCACAGATGCGCACCTCGAGTGTGCCGAACTTCGGTGAAGGGCGGAGGTCCCATCGGATTTCGTCGAAGACGTCGATGACACCGGTATGCATCATGTCGGCGACATAGCCCTCGAGCTGGTCCCACGTTTCGAACTGGAACGGTAGTCCCGCCGTCGGCAGTTGCTGGAACATCAGGGCACGGTTCGAGGCATAGCCGGTGTCCTTGCCACCCCAGAACGGCGATGAAGCGCTGAGCGACTGGAAATGGCCGAAATAGGTGAGCATGGCCCGGCTGATCGGAAGGACCTTGTCACGGTCCTCGATGCCCACGTGGACGTGAACGCCATAGATGAGCATCTGCCGCCCCCACCACTGGGTGCGGTCGATGAGAGTCGCGTACCGCTCCTTGTCGGTGACCTTTTGCTGAGCCCAGCGGGCGAAGGGGTGCGTGCCCGCGCACATGAGCTCGACCCGCAGCGGGTCGGTTATCGCGCGAATCTCTTCGATGCTCCGATTCAGGTCGTTGCCGGCCTCGCCGACTGTCCGGCATACGCCAGAGACGACTTCGACGGTGTTGAGCAGGAGTTCCTGACGGATATGCGGATGTTCGCCGCCGCCCTCGGGCCGAACGGCCTCGAGGACCGTCTCGGCGACTTGTCGGAGGTCGCCGCTGTCGGCGTCGACGAGAGCAAGCTCCCACTCAATGCCGACCGTTGATCGCTCCGATTGGGCAAACTGAATCTGCATGTCTCCATCCTGCCTGACGTCACCGTTCTTGCCCCCATACCAACCGAACGGTGGACATGAAACTATGCCTTCATGCCTGGAACTAATCTCACCCGCGAAGAAGCCAGCGAGCGCGCGTCCATCGTTTCCACAGAGACGTATGTCGTCGAACTCGACCTCACCCTCGACTCCGAAGAGCGCTTCGGATCCGTCACCACGATCGCCTTCAGTGCGACCCCCGGTGCTTCAACGTTCGTCGACCTGGTCGACGGCGAAATCGGCTCCATCACCCTCAACGGCCGGCCCGTCGATGCCTCCGCGTATGCCGACAGTCGCATCGCCCTGACCGGTCTAGCCGCCTCGAACGAGCTCCGTGTCGAAGCAACGTGCAAGTATTCGCGTTCGGGAGAAGGCCTCCATCGATTCGTCGACCCGGCGGACAAGAGGGTCTACCTCTACACACAGTTCGAAGTGCCCGATGCGCGCCGCGTATTCGCCACGTTCGAGCAGCCGAACCTCAAGGCCACGTTCGAATTCCACATCACAGCGCCTTCTCACTGGCAGGTTGTCTCAAACACTCCGACGCCTGCTCCGGAGCCCGTGCGTGACAATGTCTCGGTCTGGCGCTTCTCCCCCACCAAGAAGATGTCGACCTACATCACGGCCCTGATCTGCGGCGAATACGTCTCGGTCACCGACGTCTACCAAGGTGCGTACGAAGACATCGACCTCGGCATCTATTGCCGCCAGTCGGTGCGCGAACACCTCGACCAGGACGACCTCTTCCTCATCACCAAACAGGGCTTCGAATTCTTCGAAGGTGCCTTCGAGATGGCCTACCCCTTCGGCAAGTACGACCAGCTCTTCGTCCCCGAATACAACATGGGCGCGATGGAGAACGCCGGTGCCGTGACGTTCCGAGACGAGATGATCTTCCGCAGCCGCCAGACGGTTGCAGCGTATGAAAGCCGAGCCAACACGATCCTGCACGAAATGGCGCACATGTGGTTCGGCGACCTCGTCACCATGAATTGGTGGGACGACCTGTGGCTCAATGAGTCCTTCGCCGAGTTCGCCGCCGCACATTCGTCGGCCAACGCGACCCGATTCACCGATTCCTGGACCAGCTTTACCAACAGCCGCAAGAACTGGGCGTACCGCCAGGACCAGTTGCCGTCGACGCATCCGATTGCGGCCGACAACTACGACCTTCACGCGGTCGAGGCCAACTTTGACGGCATCACCTATGCCAAGGGCGCTTCCGCACTCAAGCAACTGGTTGCCTGGGTCGGCGAGAAGGACTTCTTCGCCGGCCTGCGCCAATATTTCACCAAGCACGCGTACGGCAACACCGAACTCTCCGATCTCCTGGCCGAACTCGAAGAGGCGTCCGGGCGAGAGCTCGGCGCCTGGTCGCAGGAATGGCTCCAGACCTCGGGCGTCAACACGTTGCGAGCAGTCTTCGAGACTGGAGCGGACAACGAGTTCACTTCGTTCAAGGTCGAGCAGACCGCGATCGAGGCCTACCCGACCCTGCGCCGCCACCGCATCGCCATCGGCCTCTACAACCGTGTCGACGGCAAGCTCGTACGCACCGAGCGCGTCGAGACCGATATCCGCGGCGCGTCGACCGACATCGTCGAGTTACTGGACCAGAGGCAGCCTGATCTGATCCTGCTCAACGACGACGACCTCACGTACGCCAAGATCCGCCTCGACCCGAAGTCGTTCGCGACCCTCGTCGAGAGCATCTCGTTGTTCGAGGAGTCACTCCCCCGCGCTCTGTGCTGGGGCTCGGCCTGGGACATGACCCGTGATGCCGAGTTGCCGTCCGCGGACTTCGTCAAACTGGTCCTGGCCGGAGTCGGATCCGAAAGTGACTTGACCGCGGTCGGCTCCCTGCTTCGCCAAGGGCTGTCGTCGATCAACCTGTACACAGCGCCTTCTGCACGCGGAGCCCTCAAGGCCGAGTGGGAAGACGGCCTCAAGACACTCGTCGAAGGTGCTGAATCCGGCAGCGATCACCAACTGGCGTTCGTCCGTGCCTACGCTGCCGCGGCGTCGACGCCGGATTACCTCAACACGTTGCTCAAGGGCGGCTTGCCAGGGCTGACCGTTGACTCGGACCTGCGTTGGTCGCTGCTGACTGCCCTGTCCCGCATCGGTGCCATCGACGATGTCCTCATCTCCGACGAACTGATCAAGGACAACACGATCTCGGGCCAGGAACACGCGGCCGCGGCACGCGCCATACGCCCGAACACCGCCGACAAGGAGGATGCCTGGGAATCGGTCGTCAATCGCACCGATGTGCCCAACGAGACCCGTCGCTCGATCGCGCTGGCATTCCAGGTCTCGGGACAGGACGACCTGCTCGCGCCGTACGTGGACAAGTACCTGGAGATGGCCGAAGACGTCCTCGAGGAAAAGGGCGTATGGATGGCACGTGTCGCCCTCGAATACCTGTTCCCGCTCGCGAATCCGTCTCAGACGACACTCGAAAAGGTCGACGCCTTTCTTGCGACAACCAATGCCGGCGCCGCCACCGTGAGGTATGTGTCAGAGGGTCGCGACGATCTCGCGCGCGCACTGAGGGCTCAACGCACGAGCTAGCCCCCTCCCCCCGCTGGGAGGAACGCTTTTGTGGAGAATTCGACCAAACGACCGCAAAAGCGTTCCATTCAGCGGGGCTGCGTCAGTCCCAGCGGCGTGCTTGAGGCCAACCCCACCACCATCGGGGAATTTCTAGAGTCCAACGGTCGCGAGGTTGACCATTCGCGTCCCTCTGGGCAGCCCGTAGCCGAGCGGCAACCTGACCGCGATTCCGGTGCTCCACACTCGAAACCCTCACGACGGTCATCAGGGATCTCTCGAATTTTTCTTCACGGATGTTGTCCAAGGAATGCGGCATTTCCTCTCGATGACCACTGCCATCGAATTCGATGACGAGACCTGTGGCCGGGTCGAGTAGATCGGCGATTCCCAACAAGTTGCCGAGCAGGTCGAAGACCGGCGCGTTGACCAAAAGTCCTTTGAGACCCGCGTCCAGTTCGGCAATGAGCCGAGTCCTGGTCTCCCATGGGCTTGCCGATCGTGCTGACGCCAGGTCTACAGCGCGCCGAGCCTGAACGATGCCCCTGGTTTTCACGTGCCGTTCGACCACGTCGCGGATGTTACCCAGGGTCGTCCGAGACTGCGGGATGACAGTCGAAATACACATGTCGATGACCACGACGGCTTCTCGCAGACTCGGCGCGTCCAATGCCATGTCATAGGCCGCGCGCGCGATCGTCGCCACGCGAATGCCGTGGTAGTCGAGGATTTCGCCAGGGAGGAGCAGTCGTCGGGTCGGCAGGAGTCCCGCCTGGTGGCGGTGCTTGCCACGGCCCGGTGAAGCAATCGAGATCGGGATCTCCCCATTTGAGCGATCACGTCCATCGAGTATGTGCACGCCCTGATGGCGGACGGCGGCCCACCCGGTCATGACTGAGCGACTCGTCATCAGCGCGGCAGCGTTGGCAATATGGACTTCGGGTTCGCTCGGATCGTCGATCTCGGGCGAGACGATCCCCCAGTAGGGGTGTTGAGACACCCCGCTCCGGAGCTGCCAAGCCGAATGCCCGGCCGCCCGTGCATGTCCATACCGAGTTGGTCCATCGAGAGCCATACCCCCGATCTTGTCGAGGACGTTATTGATCCGACAGAAGAGCGACCAACCCTGTGGACAAGCGTCCCGCCCCGCTGGGAGGAACGCTCTTGTGGAGAATTCGACCGAATTGCCGCAAAAGCGTTCCGCTCAGCGGGTGGGGAGGTGTCAGTGGCCGGAGTGGACTTCGACTTCGGTGTTGGGCGGCGGAGGCGTGTAGTTCTTGCGCGCAGTCAACAGCGCGAACAAGGAAATCAGCAGGAAGAGTCCGACCGCGCTGCCCCCGAACAACACCAGCATGTGCAGGCGCGTCGTCGGCTCCGGATCGACCCAGGTGCGCGGCGTATCGGCGAGGGCTGAGCCCGCACCAAAGAAAACGGCACCGGCAAGTGTGACGAGAACGACGGCAATACGGGAGGGAGTGTGCATGGCGATATCGTAGCCGCCCGTAACCTAGAGGTATGCCGTACCTCGACCTCAACCTGCCCAAAGGCCAAGCGTTCGAGTATCTCGTTCAGCGTCCCAGCGCCATTCTCGCCGTCATAGTCATTGCCTTCGTCTGCCGTTGGCTCATCAACAGGGTGGTCGACCGCGTTGTCCGGCGTGCGGGAGAAGGCAGCGTGCCTGGAATCTTGGCCAACAGCAAGGCCGGGGAGTTCCTTGCCGACCTCCGCCCGGGTGTTTCCGAACGCCGCAAGCAGCGCACCATGACGATGGGATCACTGCTCAAGAGCATTGCTGCAGGGATCACGTTCGGCATCGCGATCGTCATGATTCTTGACCTGCTGGGATTGCCCATCGCCCCACTTCTGGCCAGCGCCGGCATCCTGGGCGTCGCTTTCGGTTTCGGTGCGCAGAGTCTTGTCAAGGATTTCCTCGCCGGCATCTTCATGATCCTCGAGGACCAATACGGCGTGGGCGACGTCGTCAACCTGGGCGAAGCCAGCGGGACCGTCGAGGCCGTTGGTCTGCGAGTCACCCGCCTCCGCGATGTCAATGGCACGGTTTGGTACGTCCGCAACGGTGAAATCCTCCGGGTCGGCAACCAAAGCCAGAACTGGGCTCGGACGGTGCTGGACATCACGGTTACGTACGAATCCGACCTCGATCAGGTCCAGCAGATCCTCAAGGATGTCGCGCACCGCCTGTTCGAGAACCCCGACTTCAAGGGTGTCATCATCGAGGAGCCCGAGGTATGGGGTGTCGAACGCTTCGACAAGGACGGCGTCGTCGTCCGGGTTGTTCTGAAGACCGCTCCCCTGCAGCAATGGCTCGTCGCCCGCACGATGCGCGAGCACATCAAGAACAACTTCGACAAGGCCGGAATCCGCATTCCCACCTCCTTCAGAACCACCGCTGCAACAGAAGAGGCCAACCTTCCGTGACCGAGCAGACGTTCTACGACGCCATAGGCGGTCACGACACCATCAAGCTGATCGTCGATTCCTTCTACGAAGGCGTGGCCGGCGACGAGGTCCTGCGACCGATGTATCCCGAGGAAGATCTCGGACCGGCGGCGCAAAGGTTCACGATGTTCCTTGAGCAGTATTGGGGCGGGCCGACGACATACAGCGACGAGCGGGGACACCCCCGTCTGAGAATGAGGCATGCCCCGTTCGAGGTCAACGCCGCAGCTCGCGACCGCTGGCTGATCCACTTTCGCGAGGGGCTCGACAAGGCTGCCCTCACACCGGATCTCGACGCCGAGTTCTGGGCGTACGTGCAGCACGCTGCAACGTTCATGATCAACAGCGAGTGATTAGCAGCGAAGGCTAAATCTCGGCCCTGAGCTGCTCTTTCTCGTTCTCAGAGAGCATGCGCGACTTTTGGGTCTCCATGTCGAAGCCCACCAGCACGGCACCGCACGTCGCAAACAACTCGTCGCCATCGGAAATCTGCGAGCCGACCATCATCGACGAAGTACGAACTTCGGAGATCCAGGAATAGATCGGGAGTGGCTCGGTCCGCCAGGTGATCGGACGGTGGTAGTCGACCGTCAGTTTTGCCACGACGAAATGGCCGGCGGCGTGATGTTTCAAGAGTCTGGCGAAATGCAGAATGCGAGATTCCTGAACGAGTTCGAAGACCTTCGCAGGTGTCACGTGGCCCGCTCCATCGAGATCACTTCGGCGCAGCTGGCCGGGATAGACTGGACCATTGTGCGGCTCGGCGAATCGCATCGTCAGAGAGCCGAAATCGGTCACCACCTTGGCGAATACTTCGTCCTCCGCCCTGATCTCCTGAACGATTTGCCCGTCCGAAACCACGCTGGAAATGCGTACGGGCTTGAGACTCAGCATCAACGGTCGGAGGAAGTCGACAGCGATGCGTGTGATCGTGAGATCGGTCGGCAGTGCACCGTCGTCGATGAGTTTGCCCGTCGCCTCAAGGGCGTAGTCGACATACCGGACATTGTTGACGTGGTTGAGCGTGTCGAGATCGGCCCAGCGCAAGTGAAGCGCGTAGTCAGATGGAGTTGGTTGATTCACGAGCCCGATCTTGTCAGACCTGGTCCTCCACGATGGCGATGACGTCGCCTTCCCAGACGATCGTGCCTCGCTCAAGAGAGGGACGCGCGCAGGCGGGCTTTTTCTCCCCCGGTCAGAGCGCGGGACTTCTGGGTCTCCAGGTCGAAGCACACCAGCACCGTGTCGTAGTAGGCCAGCACGGTGTCGCCGTCAGCAATCTGAGCGCAGATGCCGATCGAGGAGTTGCCCACCTTGGACACCCACGAGGTGATCGGCCACGGCTGTGGACGCCAGATGACCGGCTGATGGAAGTCAGCGACGATCTTGGCTACCAGGTAACCTTCGGCGACGTTGGCCCTCATTAGTTCGGCGAAATATAGGAGGCGGCATTCCTGGAAGAGTTCGAAGAGCTTCGCGGGGGTCATGACACCAGTCGAGGAATCGAAATCGCTTCGACGCAACTGGGCTGGATAAACCGCACCCTCGTGGCCGTCGACCGCCCGGGAAGTCCGAGTGCCGAAGTCGGTCGTGACCCGAGCGAAAACCGCGTCACCCGCGCAGATCTCCTGAACAATCTGCCCACCTGACACAACGCTGGACACGCGTATGGGCTTCAGGCTCAGCATCATCGGCCGAAGGAAATCGACGTCAATGCGGGTGATCGTCAGGTCGGCCGAATGGATTCCGTCGGCGATGAGTTGCCCGGTCGCCTCGAGGGCGTAGTCGACATAGCGGACGTTGTTGACATGATTGAGCGCGTCGAGATCAGCCCAGCGCAGTTGGAGGTCGTAGTCGTTCACCCGCCGACCTTCTCAGACCGGGTCCTCCACGACGGCGATGACGTCGCCCTCCTGGACGATCGTGCCTTCCTTGGCAACGATCGAACTGATCATCCCCGCTGCCTCGGCAAAGACGGGGATCTCCATCTTCATGGTCTCAAGGACGGCGATCGTGTCGCCCTTTTCGACCGAGTCCCCTTCGTGCGCGACGATCTTCCACACGTTGGCGACGATGTCAGCCTTGGCCTCATACATTGGCAGCAGAGCCATGGGCGGCAGACCCATTCAGGTCGGCTTCGTGCGAAAGGACGAGAAGGGCGTCGGCCATACGTCCGCGGGTTTCTTCGGGAAGGATCACGTCATCGACGATACCCGCTTCGGCCGCCAAATAGGGGCGAGCGACTTGTTCGCGATAATCGGCGGCGAGGGTGTCGCGAAGCGCGATCGGATCCTCGGCAGCCTTGAGCGCGCGGCGGTGCAACAGCGTGACCGCACCTCCGGGACCCATGACGGCGATCTCCGAACCGGACCATGCCCAGGTGAAGTCGGCGCCGAGCGAGCGGGCACCCATCGCGATGTAAGCGCCGCCATAGGCCTTGCGAACGACGACAGTGAGGCGGGGAGTCGGGCATTCGACGTACGCCTTGAGGACCTTGGCACCATGCGTGATGACGCCGCGCTTTTCCTCGACCGTGCCGGGCAGGAAGCCGGGAACGTCGACGAAGGTGAGGACCGGGAGTCCGAAGCGACCACAGAACTCGACGAACCGCGCCATCTTGACCGAAGCCTTGGAGTCGAGGATGCCGCCGCGTGAAGCGGGCTGGCTGGCTACGACGCCAACGGGACGGCCTTCGAGGCGACCGAAAATCGTGAGGACGCTCGTGCCGTGTGTCGGCGAAAGCTCAAGCCGCGGGCCGGCGTCGAGGACACCGTCAAGGAGTTTGTTCATGTCGAAGACGACGCTCGTAC
>JBDSQP010000261.1:0-2393 GCA_039929755.1 Aeromicrobium sp.
ACGACACCGTCGTCGCAGCGTGTGGCGTCCGTAGCTTCGACGACTCAGGCTCCATGGTCAACCACAGCGCACCGCTGCTGACCTCGGTGTTCCTCGACAAGGACCTCACGTTCAATGTCACGAGTGAGTCCGAGGCCGAGGCCCTGCGCGAAGCCGATCCCGAGCACACGTTGATCGAGCCCGCCACAGACGGCGACTGGAAGGTCACCCGGCGCGCAGGCACCGAGATCCGTGTCCCGCGTCGTATGAAGCTGACCCGCACTGTGGGTGGTCAGATCCCGACCGGCTTCGACCCGAAGGTCTGGGGCATCCCGGCCGACATGGTCGACTCGATCGACCGCGTCGCGCTCTGGAACCTCATCTGCACGGTCGACGCCTTCCTGAGCAGCGGATTCAATCCATCCGAGCTCATGCGCTGGGTCCATCCCTCGATGGTCGCCAACACCCAAGGCACCGGAATGGGTGGCATGGAATCCATGCACTCGCTCTACATCGACACGATCATGGGCGAGTCCAAGCCCAACGACCTGTTGCAGGAAGCCCTGCCCAACGTCATCGCTGCGCACGTCATGCAGTCCTATGTCGGTGGCTATGGCGCGATGGTTCACCCCGTCGGCGCCTGCGCTACTACGGCCGTCTCGGTCGAGGAAGCTGTCGACAAGATCCGTCTCGGCAAGGCCGATGTGGTTGTCGCCGGTGGCTTTGATGACATCGGTGTCGAAGGCATCGTCGGCTTCGCTGATATGTCGGCCACTGCCGACACCGAGGCCATGCGCGCCAAGGGTATCGAGGACCGCTACTTCTCGCGCGGCAACGACCGTCGCCGTGGCGGCTTCGTCGAGGCACAGGGCGGCGGCACGATCCTGCTGGCTCGCGGCGACGTGGCTGCCCGTATGGGACTCCCGGTCCTGGGTGTTGTCGGCTGGGCGGGTTCGTTCGCCGACGGCATTCACACGTCGATCCCGGCTCCCGGTATCGGTGCCTTGAGCGCCGGACGTGGTGGTCTGGATTCGCAGCTGGCGAAGTCCCTGGCCAAGCTGGGTGTCACGCCTGATGACATCTCGGTTGTCTCCAAGCACGACACATCGACCAACGCCAATGACCCGAACGAGTCAGAGCTCCACGAACGCTTGGCCGAAGCGCTCGGCCGCAGTGAGGGCAACCCGCTGTTCGTCGTCTCGCAGAAGTCGCTGACCGGTCACGCCAAGGGCGGTGCCGCAGCCTTCCAGCTCATCGGCCTGTGCCAGGTGTTGGGCGGCGGCGTCATACCGCCGAACCGCAGCCTCGACTGCGTCGATGAGGTCCTGGCCGAGAACGACCACCTCGTGTGGTTGCGTCAGCCGCTCGCTCACCCGGGCATCAAGGCCGGACTGTTGACGAGCCTCGGCTTCGGTCACGTCTCCGGACTCATCGCCGTCGTCCACCCGCAGGCCTTCCTTGAAGCCCTGCCTGTGGATGAGCGCGAGACCTACCTCGAGCGTTCGCGTCAGCGGGCCATCGACGGTCGGATGCGCCTCACGCAGGCAATGTGCGGAGGCCAGACGATGTACGAACGCCCGGCCGATCGCCGCCTTGGTGACACGGGCGTACGCGCTCGCGAAGCAGCCATGCTTCTCGATCCGCAGGCACGTCTTGGTGTGGACGGCGTTTACGAAGCGACAAGTTGCAAATGACGATCATTGGAGTCGGTGTCGATCTGGTTCATGTGCCCTCGTTCGAGGAGCAGATGGACCGGGCCGGCACGGGCTTCGACGTGGTGTTCACACCCGGCGAGCGGAGTGACGTGAATTCAAGGGGCTCCCACCCTTCACGTCACTTCGCCGCTCGCTGGGCTGCGAAGGAGGCCGTGATCAAGGCTTGGTCTGCTTCGATCTACGGTGAGCCACCGGTCATGGACGAACAGGTTCAGGGCCTCATCGAAGTCGTCACAGATGCGTGGGGGAGACCCCGGATCAAGCTCCACGGTGAAGTCGCCAAGCGACTTGCGGATGTGGATTTCCAGTTGTCGCTGAGCCACGATGGCGACTATGCAATCGCGTACGTAGTCATGGTTGCGGTGTAGCGGAGGCTGGCCTACTTTTCGTCTTTCGGAACCCAGGTGCCTTCGGCGCCGATGAGATATGCACCGAGGAGACGTTTGAGTTCGGTGACAGCTTCGCTGTGCGACTGGCTGTCGCGGATCGAGAAGTTGAGCATCGAATAGACGACGTGCACCAGAACTTCGGCCATGATGGTGCGACGTTCGCGGGGGGTGCCAGGTGTGAGCGGAGCCAGTGCGCGGGCGACCTCCACCGCGAGCTCGCGCTCGGTCACCGCGGCAGTCGCCCGCGTCCCCGGAGTCGACTGGACGGCGAGCCACACTGCTCGGCGAGAGGGGTCGCGCGCCCACAGCG